>JAHJAU010000051.1 GCA_018813785.1 Patescibacteria group bacterium
CAGCTCTTTTGCACCGCTTAAACAGAAAAATGTTGATTTTGGCGGTGGTTTCGAGCGGTTAGTCATGGTTTTGCAAGGCGCAGGGAGTGTCTTTGAGACCGATTTATTTCGACCTGTTTTGCAGGAAATTGAACGCCAGACCGGTCAACAGTATGGTCAAAACGCGAAAGTTGATCGTTTGATGCGTATTATTGCCGATCATTTGCGTTCTGCTGTATTTATGCTCGGTGATGAACGGGGGATTACCCCATCAAACTTAGATCAGGGCTATATTTTGCGGCGACTAATTCGTCGTTCATATCGATTTGGTCGGCAGCTTGGCATGGTAACACCTTTTTTGGGTCAATTAGCTGTGAGTTTGATTCAATTTTACTCAGAGATGCATCCAGAATTGGAAGCCCGGCGCGAACATATTATTGCTGAAATTGAAACCGAGGAGCGCAAGTTTAGTGTTTGTTTAGAAAGGGGTGAAATCGAAGCCCGAAAGCTTAGTGAGAAGTATGCTCGAGCTGAGGTTATCCCCGGAGAGGAGGCATTTTATCTCTATGAATCGTTTGGTTTTCCGCGTGAGATGACTGAGGAGGTTTTAGGGAAGCCGGTTGATGTTCCGGCATTTGAAGCTCGTTTTCGAGCTCATCAAGAATTGTCGCGTAGCGGAGCCGAACAAAAATTTACGGGTGGACTGGCTGATCATTCAACTGAGGTGGTTCGATTGCACACAGCCACTCATTTGTTGCATGCTGCTCTGCGACACGTGCTTGGTTCACAAGTGGAACAAAAGGGATCGAACCTTACCAAGGATCGTCTGCGGTTTGATTTTACCCATCATGAAAAAATGATCCCTGAGCAAAAGGTTGAAGTGGAGCGACTGATTAATGAAGTTATTGACGCTGATTATCCGGTTCGGTTCGAAATGATGACTGTGGCTGAGGCTAAAGCCAGCGGTGCGATTGGTTTATTTGAAGATAAGTACTCTAGTTTAGGCAATAAGGTAAAAGTCTATTTTATCGGTGATTTTTCAGCTGAAATTTGTGGCGGTCCACATGTTGAGCATACTGGTCAGCTTGGACATTTTACCTTGAAGAAAGAAGAATCTTCTTCATCTGGAGTGCGTAGAATAAAGGCCGTGCTGGATTAATCAATCAGAAGCGTATTGATAATTTCCCGATCAAAATTTGGGGAATTTTATTTTTTACGATTTTATTTTTTCAATAATTATTTTGCTTCGATAAAACAGTAGACAAAAAGCAGAGAGGTGCTAATTTAACACTTATAAAATTTTAATATCGATAGATGGCCATAATTAGCCGGATTAAAACACCCAGACTTTACGCACTTAATGTAGAGCGACATCGCCTGATACGATGGTTTTTTTGGTTGTTTGGTCGACGGAGTTTCGCTCGGCCACTCTCAAAAGTTGTTCCACCAATATCAAATCGTATTTTTAGTCATAAGTCAGTTTTGTTGCGTAAATTAAATAATGTAGACATGCGTCTTCAGCACAACAAAGTTATCAATTTGCGTTTGGCTGCTCGGTGTATAAATGAAACCATAATTCGACCCAATCAGACCTTTTCCTTGTGGCGACTGGTTGGTCGGCCTACTGCCAGACGCGGTTTCGTCGCAGGTCTGCTGTTATCTCAAGGTGAAGTGCTCGAAGGTATTGGTGGTGGTCTTTGTCAGATAGCCAACCTTCTTTTTTGGTTATTTTTACATACGCCACTAACCGTGACAGAGCGGCATCACCATAGTTTCGATGCATTTCCTGATTCCGGTCGAGTTTTACCGTTTGGTTCAGGTGCAACTATTTTTTATAATTACGTTGATTTGCAGGCTCGCAACGATACTCAGCTAACGTTTAGAATTAGACTTTGGGTCGATGATAGATTTTTGCGCGGGGAGATTATGTGTAGCGGTGAACCAGCTTATAGCTATAAAATTATTGAACGCAATCATCGTTTTGTTTACGACCCCTCAAAGGGAAAATGGTTCAGAGAAAACGATTTATTCCGCCGCATTCGTGATCGACAAACCGGTCAGTTAGTTATTGAAGAACATTTGCTGCATAACTATTCTCAAGTTATGTATGACTATCGTCCCGCCGAGGTCAATTGAAATTGACCAACACTATTTAGTAGTCTATATTCAATTTCCAGACTGCCGGAGGAAAAAATGAGTAAAAAAAATATCCTGACACCTTGGCCGAAGACAGGTGAACGACAGTTTAAAATCGGCCATCGAACCATCATTACGCGGACTTTTGTTTTGCCGGATGGTCGCAGTGTCGATTTTGAGTTAATGCGGGCTGGGGATATCGTTTGTATCCTACCTTTAACAACAGCTCATCGAGTTGTGTTGGCTAAACAGTTTCGGCCTGGTCCGGAGCAAATCGTTCTCGAATTGCCCGGCGGACTATGCGAACCAGGCGAGGATCCGGCTGATGCAGCGCGGCGTGAGTTGGTTGAGGAGACCGGTTACGCCGGGATTCTACAGCTGGTTAATACTAGCTTGCTAGGGGCTTATACCGTTGGTCAGCGTTATAATTTTGTTGCTACCGATTGTCGACGCATCCAGGCTCAACAACTTGATCTAAACGAGTTCATTGAACCTGTAGAGATGTCCTTTGACGAGTTCATGCTTCATCTGCGTAGTGGTCAGCTTTCTGATGTTACTACCGGTTTTTTGGGACTGGATTTTCTCGGCTTGCTATAAAAATTACTCATCATCTGGGTGGGTTTTTTATTTTCGGCGATATAACTGCTGAGAAGATGATTAAAAAACGCACCCAACTCAGGCGCGTTTTGTAATTTTTAACTCAGCCTCGATTAACGTTCTACCACCAGCGAATCCATCCAACTAGTAACAAAATCAGCGTAAGAAATTTCGCGTGGTTCGCATCGCTTAGGATCGTTGACAATGACGATTGGTTGCCAGCCCTGGGTACGGCTATGATCACGCTCGAAACGTAGGCCGCGAATAATCACCGCATGTGTCCCCACCGAACGTTCATAGATTTGAGCAATAACCGGTAAACCAGTCGAAAGCAAGTTATAAAGAGCATTGGGCGGGATCACTTGTGAATAACGTGTATAAATTCCGCCGAATTGTTCCAGTATTCTAGCTATTTCATGCAGATCAATTCCACCTCGTGCACATTGACGTAAATCATTACAACAAGTGCCTGGAGGATGATGATCCCAAGCCTCGATGATTTCGCATTGCCGCGGAGGTTGAGCTTGTCGTGTTCGTAGAATCATCTCAATGACTGCCAGCCAGCACCAAGTGTTCGTATCCTGCGCGACAAGGGGTAAATCAATGTTTGCTGGTGGGGGAGCGGCTTCGGGTGTTTGTGCTTGGCTGGTAATAGGCAGAGTCAGAATCCCTATTATCACAACCGTGATTACCATCCTGATCATTGGCTCAGTGCCTCCTTTCTTTTAAAGAACACTTTACTGTGGCGAAAAAGTCTGATTTGGTCAAGTTTAGTTGAGTTTAGTTGAGTTCAATCGTGGCTTAATTTAAATTGACGAAGCATTTTTAGCGCCATTCTATTTATTAAAGAATGCATGTAATAACACAGACAATGCTGGTTTAGTATAATCAGAATGATTAATCCCCACCATCATGTTTCCATTATTAGCTCTCACTTTACCCAATATTCAGATTGGTCATCTTCAGCCGCCTGAAGACGCTTATAAATATTTATCGTCAGACGCTGTAGTGGCGGACGGTGTTACACGTGAGCCACTGCCAATTAGAGATAGGCGTAAGTTGACCTTCGAGCAGGCGACCAAGGGTTATCCCAATCCGAGCGGGGCACGTTTGGCCGCTGATTTATTTTGTGAAACATTCGTCCGGCGAATTAGTCGACAGCCAGCTTCAAAAGAAAAAATTAAGACTGCTTTTCGAGCGGGCAATGAAGCGATACATAAACTAAATTTGGAACGCGTACCCAGACCGGATTACATGGTCAATGATTATTTTAGCTGTGTGGCGGCTGGCTGGAGTGTGAGTAACAGTAAGTTATCTTGGGGGGTGATCGGTGATTGTGGTTTAATAATTTACAGTCGGACCGGTCAGCGACGATTCGAGACACGCGATCAAGTTTTACCGGTCACACGACATTTGAATCGAATCGGGATGGATTTGGCTTTACCCAAGAACAGAAAATTTTTTCGGCAGATTTTACGTAATAATCCAGATTATTTTTTTAATGGTCGCCACGTGTCTTATGGTGCACTTACTGGCGAGCGCACTGCCGAGCATTATTTAGAGTGCGGTGAATTTGATTTATCACCCGGTGATTTAATCGTTTGTTTTTCGGATGGTTTTTGGCAGACTGTTCGTCACGCTGAATTTTTTCAGCGGGTTTATCGAGATTCAGCCAGCGAAGCTGAGCAATCATTTATACCTTTTGCCCTAGGGTTAGCTCGTCGTGATCAGGCTAAGTATGGTCGTGAGGGAACGCTGGTAGCTTTTAAATTTACTAAAGAATAATTGAACAAATCTTTTTAGGAGCTGGTAATAGTGCCAGGAGCTACCCATCTTGACCGAACCGTAATTTTTACTTAGAATAACTCGAATCTTATTTTTATGGCCGGACAAAAGACAGAATTAAAACGCGAAGTTGCAGACTGGCAGGATTACGAATTGCTGGATAGTGGCGATCAGATGAAATGTGAACGATTTGGTGCGGTGACAGTAGTTCGTCCTGAGCCGCAGGCTTTGTGGTCGCCAGCTCGATTTGACGTTTGGCAACAGGCTGCAGCGCGATTTAATCAACAAGGTGATGATGGTTCATGGCAGGTAACTTTAACTCCGCCCATTGACTGGAAAGTTAATTGGGAGGATTTATGTTTCGGTTTACGATTATCAAGTTTTAAACATACCGGGCTTTTTCCCGAGCAGGCAATTAATTGGTCATATTTACGAGCCAAGCTTAAACCAAAAGCACAGCTACTGAATCTTTTTGGTTATACTGGCGGAGTGACTTTAGCTGGATTGAGTGTTGGTGCGGCAGTTGTTCATGTGGATGCCAGTCGTCCGGCAATTGCTG
Organism: Patescibacteria group bacterium; assembly: GCA_018813785.1. Taxonomy (GTDB): domain Bacteria; phylum Patescibacteriota; class Patescibacteriia; order SG8-24; family SG8-24; genus JAHJAU01. The sequence goes on from JAHJAU010000051.1 coordinate 5,057, forward strand.
CAGCCAAAAACAACGCAGAATTATCAGGCTTGGCTGATCGACCGGTACGCTGGATTGAAGATGATGTAACTAAGTTTGTAGAAAGGGAAGTAAGGCGAAAGCGAGTTTATGACGGTATTATTATGGATCCACCAGCCTTTGGTCGTGGTCCAAACAAGGAGTTGTGGTATTTCGAAACGGGTTTACTGCCACTCTTGCGACTATGTCGGAAGATTTTGTCACCTGGTGGTTACTTATTAGTGAATGCCTACTCGTTGGGTTGGCCGGCTGTAGCAGTGGAGCAAGTAGTGTCTAACGTATTTCAGAAAGTTCAGAGTCTTGAAAGTATAGAGTTGGTGTTACCAGAGAAAACTGAACGTGGTTTCGTTCTGCCGGCCGGTATTACAGTTAGAGCGATTATTTAAAATATGGAAGTCTTATTTGAAGACAATCACAGTATAGTTGTAGTGAAGCCGGCAGGCATGCCAATACAAAGTGATCTAACCGGCGATCCGTCACTCTTAGAAGAACTTAAAAATTTTTTGCGTGAGAAATATCATAAACCAGGCGAGGCGTTCGTTGGCTTGGTACATCGGTTAGACCGACCGGTGGGAGGTGTCGTTGTTTTTGCCAAAACCAGCAAGGGTGCAGCTCGGTTATCTGAACAGTTTCGCGCTCATGAAGTAGAAAAAACGTATTGGGCTTTAGTCGAAGGCACGCCCAGCGAAAAGACCGGCCAGGTTATTCAATATATTGAGAAGAACAAACGTCTTAATCGAGCGCGAGGTTTTGATCGTCCGCGTCATGGTGCAAAATACGCGGAATTATCTTATCGCGTTTTGAAGTCTGATAGCGATCAATCGCTTATTGAAATAAAACCAAAAACCGGGCGATCACATCAGATTCGTCTGGCTATGAGTACTTTAAGTTGTCCGATTATTGGCGATATAAAATATGGCGCACGACAACCGCTCAAAGATCGAACTATTGCGCTGTTTGCCCAAACACTCACTTTTCGGACTGTGGTTGGAAATGAGCCGGTTACTATCACTGCTCAACCTGGGTGGAAATTTAACTGAGCTAGAGGTACTTAACTGTTGATAAAGAGAATTCCGGGCGGATCTTAATGGTCAAGTTGTTTAAGGTACTATTAGCTCTTGACATGAAATAAAAATCTGTTAAGATAGTCATGCCTTACTAGATAAATTTATCAATTAGGCTAAATGTTGCGTTTCTTACCTTGATTCGCTAGTATACATTCCGTTATTACGGAATTAACACTCTCTTTAAGCCGATTATGGCTGCCAGGTTTCGAAAGGCAAAAAAGAAGCGATCCGGTGAGAACTCCGAAGGAGAGGCTCAAAAAGTCTCCAAGGGTTTCATCGAATTTAACGGTGTCGTCGAGGAAAGCCTTCCGGCGGGCACCTTCAAAGTCCGGCTTGATAATGGCCAGACTATTCTCGCTCATCTGTCAGGGAAAATGCGAATGTTTCGCATCAGACTTCTGCCAGGTGATGAGGTGAAGGTGGAGATGACTCCGTACGATTTGACCAAAGGACGGATAACTTTCCGTTATTAGTCAATCGTGATCCCGTTTCCGTGTTCTAGTACGTCGCTAAATAGCGAAGTGCGTTTGAATGCCTCCGGAAGCGGGAGGCGTATTTTATTTGATAGTAAAAAGTCCGACCTCTTGTAGGTTAATTCTAATAATTACGGACTGATCCGCTCAAACATGAAAGTCAGAGCTTCAGTAAAAAAGATTTGTAGAAATTGCAAAGTCATCAGACGCAAGAATCGTCTGCATGTTATTTGCAAGACCGCTCGGCATAAGCAGCGGCAAGGTTAATTAATCCTCGTAATCCATTATGGCCACTGCACGTATAGCTGGTATTACGCTTCCGAATAAACGCGTTGAAATCGCGCTGACTTACATTCGGGGTATCGGCCGAAGTCGGTCGAATAAAATTTTGGCGGAATTAAAAATAAATCCAGACACGCGCATCAATGATTTAGATATCGCGGTAATTAACCAACTCCGCGAATTAATCGAAAAAACGTATCGTGTTGAAGGCGAATTACGCCGTGATGTTGCGGCGAATATTAAACGGCTTAAAGAAATTGGTTCCTATCGCGGCCTCCGTCATATTAAAGGGTTGCCAGCTCGTGGACAGAGAACCAAGACCAATTCCCGTACTGTGCGTGGCAACACTCGTCGTACCATGGGTTCTGGTCGCACTAAAATAGAGAAGAAGTAAGCTGAGATAGAAGAATATGGCTGAAGAAATTGTGAACAATACCACGACCGTCCAGACGGAGGAAGTCGCTGCCCCAGCGGCTGATACTTCGACTGATGCTGAAGCTACAGCGGCAGATAAAAAGGCGACTCGGGTTGCCAAGAGCCGCAGTAAGAAGCGGAGCGCGAAAAGCGTTTCGACTGGTCGGGCTTATATTCAAGCTACATACAATAACACCATCGTAACTTTGACTGATACACACGGTAATGTGCTTGGTTGGTCGTCAGCTGGCGTTTGCGGTTTTCGCGGACCCAAGAAGTCGACTCCTTATGCAGCGAGCGTTATCGTTAAAGATGTCTGTGATAAGGTTCAGGAAACCGGTCTACGTGAAGTTGCGGTGTTTGTCCGCGGTATCGGTTCTGGTCGAGAGGCCGCGGTTCGAGCCTTGCATGCTAACGGTATAACCGTGACGCAAATCAAGGATGTAACTCCTATTCCGCACAACGGCTGTCGGGCTCCGAAGCCGCGTCGCATTTAAGGGTGAGATGATATGGGCAGGAACTTAGAAGCAAAATGCAAACAATGTCGTCGTGAAGGCGAGAAATTGTATTTGAAGGGGGAGAAGTGCATGACCGCCAAATGTCCGATGGTGAAACGATCCTATCGGCCGGGTGTACATGGTCCAACAAGTCGACCACGCCCCACACCGTTTGGTATTCAGTTGCGTGAGAAGCAAAAAGCCAAAAATACTTATGGCATGCTGGAAAAGCAATTCCGAGGCTATTTTAATCGAGCTAAAAAGATGACCGGCAACACAACTGATGTCATGGTACAGCTTCTCGAGATGCGTTTGGATAACGTAGTTTATCGTCTTGGTTTGACTAGGTCTCGTTCTCTGGCTCGTCAGATTGTTAATCACGGCCATGTTTTAGTAAACGGTAAAACTGTATCTATCCCATCTTATCAGGTTCGAGAGGGTGATATAGTTTCTCTTTCAGAAAAGGCTCGAAACAGTCAGATGTTGCAGGGTGAGATGGCCCGATTGAATCAACATCAGACGCCTTCGTGGCTGCATTTAGAAGCAGCTGAAGTTGTTGGCAAAGTACTACATGCCCCACAAGACGCTGATCTCAAGCAAAATTTCAATCCTAAATTGATTATTGAGTTCTACTCGCGTTAGGTTCGAAGAAGAATGCGGTGATACCCTTGTACTCTAAGAGGTCGAGGTCAGACGGTCACATTGATCGCCATCACCTATAATTGGAGGAGCATATAAACATATGGAAGAAATCTTACTCCCATCAAAGATTGATCTAACTCCAGGCAAGGATGATTTTAGCGCCACCTTAGTGGTCGAGCCTTGTTATTATGGTTATGGCACTACATTAGGCAATGCCTTACGTCGTGTGTTGTTATCATCGCTCCCTGGAGCAGCGGTTACAGCGGTAAAAATTGATGGTGCTTCGCACGAGTTTTCAGCGCTTAAGGGTGTTAAAGAAGACGTTCTTGAAATAATTTTAAACTTGAAAGAACTGCGTTTAAAAATTCACTCTAAAGAACCGGTGCGACTGTCTTTATCAGCAAAAGGTGATAAAAAAGTAACTGGAGCCGACATTGATCCTAATTCAGACGTAGAAATTGCCAATCCAGAGTTGTTGATAGCAACATTAACAGATAAGAAGTCTGAATTTAATATGGAGATTATTGTTGAACCCGGTCGTGGTTATGTTCCAGTTGAGGAGCGGGACAATGAAAAGCCAGAGCTCGGAACTATTGCTGTTGACGCTGTTTTCTCTCCGGTTCGCGAAGTTGGTTATCGAGTTGAGAATGCACGCGTAGGTGATGTGACCAACTATGATAAATTAGTCATGGATATTGAGACTGACGGCACAATTACTCCAAAAGAAGCAGTTTCTCAGGCGGTAAACATTTTATTAGATCACTTTTCACTGCTAGCTGATCGTGAAGGAGATACTCCTGAGGAAGAAGTCGTTCAGGAATCAGATATAGTAGAGGCAGAATCTCCAGCTGAAGAGGAGGTAGAAGTAGTTACTAAGAAGTCCAGGAAGAAAAAGTAATTTCCAAACTTGAGGTTATCTGTATGCGTCATCGTAAGGAAGGAAAAACTCTCGACAGAAAGAAGGGGCCACGCGAAGCACTTTTACGTAGTTTGGCTACCAGTATTGTTTTGTACGAGAAGGTAAAAACTACCAGGGCTAAGGCGAAAGCTATCCAGCCACTTGTTGAGCGTGTCATTACAGCCGGTAAATCCGGTGATGTATTAGCTCGACGTAGAGTAAATCGTGTCGTTTATGGTGACAATGCGGTTAAGAAAGTTGTTGAAGAGTTAGGGCCGCGTTATAAAGAGCGCCAAGGCGGCTACACTAGAATTACCGGTATCGGATTCCGTAAGGGTGATGGTGCCGAGATGGTTCAGATTGAATTGGTTTAAGCATATGGCGATTGAGATTAAACGTGAATTAATAAAAATTGATGCAACCGGTCGAAGTATCGGTCGGGTAGCGACTGAGGCAGCGACAATGCTGATGGGTAAGCATAAGCCACAGTATGAAGCTCATCGTGATTTAGGTGATGTGGTTGAGATTCGTAATGCGGCCAAAGTACAGCTTTTGGGTAATAAATTGAATCAAAAAGTTTATTATCATTATTCTGGTTATCCGGGTGGAATGAAGGAAAGGGGACTTAAAGAGATAATGGAGAAAAATCCAGCGGATGCTATTAGGCGAGCAGTTAAGAATATGTTGCCGAAGAATCGATTGCAAAATGGCAGAATGAAGAGACTTAAGGTTCATAACAATTAATTATGCCGGAGAAGAAAGAAAAGAAAGCTGCCGTCAAAAAAGATCCGGCAGTTAAGAAAACCACTACCAAGACTTCCGTTGTTAAGAATGTCAAGAAGCCTACAACTAAGAAAGTTAAAGAAATTAAGGGTGTTGTAGCAGCTAAGAAAGTGGTTGATAAACCAAAGATTGAAGTTGGGACCGAAGTTAAATCACCAGCGGTTACAGTCAAGCCGATCAAAGTGAAAGTCAAGACCAGACAGAGATCAGCTGAGCGTCGCAGTTTGAAGGAAAAGCGTCCTGATGATTATTATTTTGCTGTTGGTCGGCGTAAGCGGGCAGTGGCCCAGACTAAACTGTGGACCAGCAAGAAGTTAGAGATTTCGGTTAATGGTCGTTCTTACGAAGAATACTTTTTAGTTTACAAATTTAGAGAAGCTTTGTTAGCGCCTTTGAAAGCCATCGGTCTAGATGGTGCTAAAGTTGAGCTAAAAATTTCAGGCGGCGGAAAGCGTGGGCAGTCGGAGGCTGCGCGCCTTGGCATCTCTAGGGCTTTATTGTTGGTTAATCCTGATTATCGTTTAACATTGAAGAAGCTCGGATTTTTAATGCGTGATCCACGAGAAAAAGAGAGAAAGAAGTTTGGCCTAAAGAAAGCTCGTCGTGCTCCACAGTGGGCTAAGCGTTAGTTTTAAATCTGATTTTACAGTAATAAAAACCGGCTTCTCAAGAGAGGCCGGTTTTTTAGTCTTGTCATCATTTAGGATTAGATCAGTTGGATTAATCTCTTTGTAGTTTAAAAGGGCTTAGCAGGACGTCAGTTCGTTTTAA
>JAHJAU010000052.1 GCA_018813785.1 Patescibacteria group bacterium
CATACTGACGATCACAGCGAGAATCTTCAAAAATTATACCCACACCAAAAACTTTCAGGCCTTCAGCCGCCAGTTCAAAACCACGTTTGGCCGATCGTCCTTCAGCCGCCAGTTCGCCGCTTAGCGGCAATAACAGACCGATGGTCATCTTTTGTTCAAATTGACCAACTGCAATCTGACTACTAAATAAACCTGATCGACCAGCCAAAGCATCTAACCCCATGATGCTAGTGAGTAATATAGTAATAACGAGAATTTTTTTCATAATACAGTTTCCATCAAAACAGCGGAGTGCTAAAGTTAGTCCACTAATCACGACCATGTTACACCGGAATCCGACCGGTGACAACTCAATTATCTGATTTGACTATATGCCCTCACCATGTTTCTTTTTTAATCTGGAACGTTCTTTAACCCCAACGGATCCACAAAGTAAAACGGAGAAAGACATGACTCAAAAAAGTTTGATTGGAGCAGAAAATACACGCTGGGATCTAAGTGAGCTGTACTCAAAATTAGAAGATCCTCAGCTAATGGCTGATATAGATGAATTTGAACAACTGGCCTCTAAATTTTTTACTAAATTTAGAGGACGACTCGATCAGGATCTGAGTGCGGCCATCACGGCATATAATGAACAGAATGAATTAGGTAATAAGCCGGTGGTTTTTTTATCTCTGTGCCGCGCTTTGGATACAGCTGACCAAGAAGTAAAAAAGAAACTGAACGATGTTATTGAACGCCTGTCACTAATCACCGGACAATACTTAACCTTCTTTGATCTTGAAATTGCCGCCTTGCCAGCAGAAACGATTGACCGCCAAGTTAAAAATGACGAAGTCGTACACCGCCACTTGCCACTAATCACCAAAATCCGTTTGTTTAAAGATCACTTATTGTCGGAAGAAGTAGAACAAGCGTTGGCCAAACGTGAACCGTTTGGTCCGGCATCCTGGTCAGGTTTTTTTGATGAGGTAGAGGCTGATCTGCGCGTCTACCGACCAAACGGCGATATTACTTTGACTGAAGCCTGGCATGAAATGACAGAAAGTAAGAACGCAGCTGAACGAGCCGCTATTCTCGCCGCCATTCATGAAGCCATAGATGGTTTCTTTCTCAAGTATTCAACCGAAACTTTGATGACTATTGTCCGGGCCAAGGCTCTGGAAGATCAAGAGCGCGGCTATGCGCACCCCATGACCGAAAGAAATAAGTTCAACCTGCTTGATGATGAAGTGGTTGAAGCTCTACATGAAGCGACAGCGCGAGTAGCGGCCCCTATTATGCAGCGGCATTATCGTCTGAAAGCAGCTCATCTGGGCTTGGCTCAATTGGCCTGGAGTGATCGCAACGCCAAATTGCCATTTAGCGACGATACAATTGTTCCGTTTTCTGAGGCTCGTCGGATCGTAATCGCCGCCTATGAAAGCTTCAGTCCGACCTTAGCTGCTATGGTGCGCGAACAATTTGATACTGGACGCATCGATGCACCCCATAGCATTGGCAAAGATAGTGGAGCCTTCAACCTATCCATTTGTTTGCCCGGTGATCAACCGGTGGCTTTCACTTTTTTGAACTATCTGGGATCGAACCGTGATGTGGCTACGCTGGCTCACGAATTGGGTCACGGTGTACACGGCTTGCTTGCTGGTCGGGCGCAAGGTGGGCTGATGATGCACGCCCCAATGGCTTATGCTGAAACCGCCAGTATTTTTGGTGAAATGGTCACGTTCAGATACTTAATGCAGGATTTAGTTCAGAAAAAAAATCATCAAGCTGCTTTAGCTCTGTTAGTCAGTAAGTGTGATGATTTTGCTAATAGTGTAGTTCGACAAATTGGCTTTTCTCAGTTCGAACGACAACTACATAGCGCCGGTCGACGACTATCTACTGATGAAATCAACTCCATTTGGCTCGAAACAACACAAGCTCTTTATGGAGCAGCTGGAGCTGTCTTCACCTATAAACACCTGGATCGTCTTTGGAGTTGTATTAATCATTTTCATCGACCTTTCTATGTGTATACTTACGCTGTCGGTGAAATCTTTACTCAGTCATTGTTTGCTCGCTATGAAGAATTTGGTGATCGATTCGAACCATTGTATCTCGACTTGTTGCGGGCCGGTATGACCAAGAATGCGCTTGAGCTACTTCAGCCTTTTGGACTAGATCCACGTGATCCAGCTTTTTGGGAAGCTGGGATCAAAGTTAGTTTTGGCAATTGGGTTGATGAGGAAATTCGCCTGTCTAAAGAAATGGGGGTCGAGTTAAAAGCATAAAAATCAACGGAAACTAAACTTAAACCGCCGGTTTGCACCGGCGGTTTCTGATATTCCCAGCAGTCATTTATTATGTCTACTGGTTGGAATGACTACTCTTCGTCTTCGGAATAATCGTCGTCCTCGTCCTCTTCATCCTCTTCATCTCCAAAATCATCCGTTTCATCCCCCTCTACATCCTCTTCGTCATCCTCTAGGGTGTCGAAGTTCTCGTCCATATTTTACAGACAAGTAATGAATTAGTTAACCGATTATATCAATCTAATAAAATTAGGCAAGACCCATAAATGATACTGTTTTTAGGCTAAAAATGAACATTTTTAGTTAAGTCATCTTTTAACCTACCGAAAAATAAACTATCCACATTTGAATTACTTCAGAGATCTCTTCAATATATTATTTTTTAAGTGTAGAGCATTTTGATGTATTTTTTGACCATGCAAGTAGCGCTAAATTGATTTATTGCCATATCCCTTGAGTTGCGCATATGCCTTTCCCATTCTTCAGAGATCCCCTCTTTGAATCGATTATAATACATCGGTAAAATATCATGCTCGAGTTTGTCCAATATATCTTCAGATATTTTAACATCATCTATCAGCCAACCTACACCAAACATTTCTGCCTCATGCACCCAGCCATCCTGAGTAGAAAATGGCAGACAGCCATTGAGTGCAGCCTTCATGCCACTGGTACCACAAGCCTCGAAACCAACTACTGGTGTATTAAGCCAAACATCACAGCCAGAAACCAATAACTTAGCTTCTTCAATGCTAAAGTCTGGTAGATAAACCACTAAACCAGCCAGAGGTCCATCAATTAACTGCTGTAATTCTTTTAGAAGCGCTTGGCCGACTTCATCGCTGGCATGAGGCAGTCCTGCATAAACTAAACGAACTGGCCGTTCTTTATTCTTAGCCAAAGCAATGAATCTCTTTAAATCTTTTAAAATGGCTAACGGTCGTTTGTATTCAACAAATCGTCGAGCCCAACCAACCAAAAAGTCAGATTGGTTCCACCTCTGTCCAGTTTTTTCTTCGATGAATTTAAGTAATGTCTCTTTTCTTTGTTGGTGCAAAAACCATAATTTATCTTTTTCTATATTTACAGCTGAAATCATATCCCAAGTTGGAATATGCACAC
>JAHJAU010000053.1 GCA_018813785.1 Patescibacteria group bacterium
GTTATAACCAGAGTAATAAAAGGACCCTGTGTTGATGCTTGGAATGGTAAGGAGGGTATTTATCCATCAGAGATCAATGACCTGAAAGAAAAAATTATAGCTGGTTTAGAAGAGCTGGGAATCGAACACGGACACTTACACGAGGGGAATTTTGTTCTTTTATTTGAACGCGGTGCCGATGATGAAGCCCGGCTCGATCATCTTCCTCGTTTATACGCCATTGATTTCGACCAAGCAGTATCGACATTATAAATATGTGCAAACAAAAATTGCGAGCCATCGCCTACAGCTCGCAATTTTTTTATTTAAAAATCTTAGCCAAAATATGGCCCGATTATATCTTTTTGAGCGATCACGTACTCCATGGTCTTCTTGAGCCCCTCGTTCAAGGTAACAATCGGCGTCCAGCCAATCCCCTTAATCTTGTCGAGATTGGGCAGTGCTTTGAGTGAAGCTGTCTTGGGTGGTGAACGAAACTCAATCGTCGCCTGATCATTGCCAACCATTTTAATAATCGTTTCTCCCAATTCAACTAACTTTATAACTTGATTACTACCAATATTTACCGGACCAGGACAATCGGATTCCATCAAACGAATTATGGCGTCGATCGCGTCCGTCACATACAACATGGCCGCCCAAGTTTCTTCATCGCCATAAATTGTCAGATCACCACCCTCGACCGCTTTCATAATAAAATCCTGGACTAAATGTCCGTCGCGCAAGGTCTGACGTGGACCATATACCCAAAACAACCGACCGATGTGGACTTCGAGCCCAAACACATCCCGATAGGTCACACACATCGTTTCAGCAAAACGTTTGCCTTCATCATAGCAACCACGCGGATCAAGATGATCAATCAACCCGATGTTTTCCTCGTGTAATTCCTGACCATTATTCGGTACTTGCCCGTAAACAACAGAGGTGGATGCCTGAAAAAACTTAGCCTGATACTTAACCGCCAGGTCAAGCACATTTTTTAACCCCAGTGAGTTTGCTAGCAGCGTCTTGTGTCGCAGGCGATTAAAATCGTCGTGAGTATTGGGGCATGCTAAATTATAAATCCCTTGTACTCCATGAATACGGATCTTGAAGCGTTCCAATTCTGGCAACTGATCCAGCTCGAGTGGTTCAGTAATATCAGCATTAACGAACTCAAAATCCGGATTCTTCAACAGGTGATTGATGTTTGATTGAGGTGAAGTGGTGAAGTTATCGAGACAAATTACTCGAGAATCCTTCAATAATCGCTCGCAAAGAAACGAACCCAGGAATCCAGCTCCGCCAGTCACGATAACGGTTTTCTTTTTGTCAGTCATATAATTAAGAATAATTTGAAGGCAACTGTTTAAGAATCTATTTTCGTCTTCGGTGTGACGATGGTCGCGGGGGACGACCGCCTCCCCTACCGGGTCGACCGCCAGACGGACGAGCGCCACCGGGTCGACCGCCGCTGGGCTGACCACCACCAGGTCGACGACCAAATTTTGGTCCGGGACGCCGAGCTGGTTTGCGCTTATTTATCAAAGTATTCGGTCGCTCAATCGGCATGCTGGTTGTGATCGGAAGTTTTTGTGGTCGCAATTGCACCTGAGTTCGGTGTTCAATGGCGGTAACCAACAACCCCTGATCTGGTTCAGCAAACGAAATGGCTTTGCCTTGACACTCCGCCCGCCCAGTCCGACCAATGCGGTGAATATAATCCTCGGCCGCTTCAGGTAAATCAAAGTTAACGACCAATGAAATTCCAGTCACATCAATGCCGCGCGCCGCGATGTCAGTTGCTACCAATACCCGATACTTGCCACTTTTAAAACCATCTAAGGCCTTGCGTCGCTGGGCTAACGTAAGATTGCTGTGAATTTCGGTTGCACTTTCACCGACCCGCACTAAATCACGCGCGATACGCTTGGCACCAAACTTAGTGCGCGAAAATACCAATACTGTACCTGACTCTTCTTTAAGTAAATATTTTAGAAGACGAATTTTGTCTGGCTTGGGAACTACAAACAAAGATTGCTCAACTAAGTCAGAAGCGCGTCCGGCACGCGCCGCCTCAATACGCTCGGGCGTGCGCATAAATTGCTGAGCCAATTTTTCAATTTCACTCGGCATCGTAGCTGAAAACAACATGGTCTGTCGTTCAACTGAAACTTGTTTCAGAATGCGACGAATCTGCGGCATAAAACCCATATCGAGCATTCGATCAGCCTCATCCAAAACCAAAACATTAACCTTGTCGAGCGCAATCCATCGACGCTCCATAAGATCGATCAAACGACCGGGGGTAGCCACAATAACATGTGGTCTGCGCTTCAATTGAGCATGTTGCACATTCATCGATGCTCCACCAATTAAAATAGCGGTTCGCAAACCGAAACGCTTGGCTAATTTCTGATATTCCTCGTCCACCTGCAAAGCCAACTCACGGGTCGGTAACAAAACCAAACCCTGACCACCTTCGCGGCTAATCCGCTGTAGCATGGGAACAGCAAAAGCAATAGTTTTGCCGGTGCCAGTTTGTGCCAGCCCAACAATATCCTGTCCGGTTAAAGCAATGGGAATGGCCTGGTGCTGAATTGGTGTTGGTTTTTTGAAACCAGCAGCTGTAAGCACCGCTAAAATCTTTGGTGAAATTCCAAGACTTTCGAAATCCAAGGATTCCGTATCTTGAGTGGTATTTTTTTCCGTCATATTTAGAATGCGACCCGACGTCCGCAGAGTCACATTCTATAATATGCATCTGAAGCTCGAGTCCGTCCCCTTGTGGGGCGTTATTTAAACTCTTAATTTAAGCAGAAAAATGGCATTTAGTCAACCCGTAGACCGCTCTTATTCATTATAGATGGCTTAATTTTAGGACATCTAATCCTAGTTTAGGCTTAATCTTGAATCTTTTCAGACTAATCTCTTTAACCGCGCCCACTAAAAAACTTCATTAAAGTCTTATTTATTCGCCTTTTTCTTCTTCGGATTGATTAGGTCGAATATCTGTCGACTTGCCTAAATTATCAATACTGATGAGGCGATAAGTCTTTTCTGTCGACCCAACAAGTCCCGACTTAACCTCACCTGCTTTCGCACCGAACAAAACACTGGCAATGGGTGATATATAAGAAATGTAACCGATGTCATCACCCAAACACATATAACTTCCAATGAAATAGGTGAACATTTGTCCGGTTGCCAAATCCTCGACCGTCACTCTGGAACCCAAGCCAACTTCATCCCCTACTATACCAGCAACCACCTCAGCTTCGTTCAAAATCTTAACCAGACTTTCCAGATATTGAGACAACATCATTATCTGACGCTGATGTTCTTCGAAGTCATAATTATCATGCCAAGTTTCGGAACTTTGTTCTGTGCTTTCAGCCGCGACTTCCTTGGCTTGTCTGATCCGATCTCGCAGGTCATCAACCTGCGCCCAAAGCTGATCATAATCAGGTTGTAAAAAATAATAAGGCATCAGATTAACTACTTATTTCTTAATCCGCGTAGTCTACCTAAAATACTCTAGCTTGCCAAGACTATATAGACTGAACAAAAATTAATTCCGGGCGATTTTTGACAAATTAATACCCAAATGGCAAGCTGTGTCCGAAGGAAATCTAACATGATTGACCGATTAGAAGAATGTCCGTGTTTGTGCCACCGCGGATTTAACCTCAAACACTGTGTGGCTTGCTGTCAGACCTGTCCGGTGTGTCATAAAAACATCAGCTCCCAACACTTCGAAGCTCACTCCAGGTGTCACCAGCGAGACCTCGAGCAGTTGATTCTTAAAAAGGTCGAACCGCGTATCCGCCTGGCTTGGTCTCAGGACACAGCCTCGCCTAACTGCCAGAAAATCTGGTCGCGTAAAAATCCAGCCTTGGGCCAGTGTGCGGTTACCGCGCTGCTGGTTCAAGATCTGCTGGGTGGAGAGTTGATCCGGACCGAGGTTTCAGGTTATGGTTCGCACTACTACAACCGCCTGCCGAGCGGCGACACAGCGGATCTCACCGCTGAACAATTTCCGCCGGTAACACACATTCCACCCGGCGAACCACGCGATCGCGAGTACGTACTCAATTCCCCTGGTGCAGTCGCCGCCCGCACCAAAGAGCGATATGAACTGCTCAAAAATCGCTACGCTACCGTCCGCCCTGGTCAATAATAATCGATACCATCAATCACCTTCTCGGGTGATTTTTTTTACCAAATTTTAAAGTTTCTCTACACCGAATAACTATACCCAGAAACAATCGCCGCAAAAATAATCTCTACAAAAATAGCGCTCTGACAAAAAATTACCTTTAAAAACGATCCAACTAAAATATCGCTAGATTAAATGATCAATAATCAGCTACTCTTAGGGGGTAATCGATTTTATATGAATAAATTAAAAGGATATTTATACACCACTGGTTTTGCCGCTCTGGCAATTTCAGTGTTAATACTCACAATTAAATTTGGTCTCCTGGGTCAGAAATCTCAGGAAGAACAGGTAACTTCGCGCGCTATCTTAGAACGAATCGCCGACAATTATTTTGTCGTAACTAAGTCGGTCATTGTCTACGAGGAGGTCGAAATTAATATAGACAAAGGATCAACCTGGTCGAATCTGCTCTGGGGTCAGACGGTTAAAGCGCGCGGTACAGTACGCCTGGACATCGGGGTAGATTTAGCTGGACTGGATGAAAATGATATTAATATAAATCATCGAGTCAAAACGGTTTCTCTGTCAGTGCCTCGGGCAGAAATACTTAATGCCAGTCAGTATGGAGCAATCGAAGTTGATTCCCGGCAAGGAGTGCTCAAGTGGCTGACGGATAATGATCCAAATGACGATCACAATCGTGCTCTGGACCAGCTGTTGCGAGAAGCGCGGACTTCAATCCTAACTGACGAACAACTTTTTAACGAAGCTCGGAACGATGCTGCCAAACTACTGGAATTAATCGTCGAAAGTTTCGACTACAGCTTAGTGATAACACAATTCGAAGCTGAAGAAACCCAATGAGGTAATTCATGGCACTGGCTAACCACCGCCAATAATCAATTTAATCGATAGCAAAAAATATGAACCTCAACAAAACTCGCTTAACAGGTACGGGATTCGCCAATGCTTTGGGTGTATTTCTCTACACACTCGCCGTGTCGTGGTTATTAATGAACGGCCAGGAATTATTTGGTGGCGGAGAAGACTCTGTCTTACAGCCATTGGCTATGTTAATGCTGCTGGTTCTGTCAGTAGCTATGGTTGGTCTATTAATTTTTGGCTGGCCGGTAGTACTTTATCTGCAGGGTCACAAAAAAGAGGCGATCTGGCTGACGCTGTCTACCCTAGTCGCGTTATTCCTGCTAACCGCGCTGGCACTCGGATTAAATATATTGCTTTAGAGATCAGTTACCGCAAACATGACCATTTTCGATCAAAATAAAATATTCGGCGGCGATAAAAAGATTGGCTGGTGGTTATTGCAAAAACCGGAGAAAAAATTTGTCGATTGGTTAGTTCCGCACTTACCGCACTGGATTAAAACTTATCATCTGACGCTGGCCTCGATTCCAATCAGTCTACTGATAATATTTTGTGGTTATCTGGGTCATACCCATGGCGTGCATTGGTTGTGGTGGATTTCTTTGCTGATTTTTTTACAGTGGCTGACTGATTCGCTTGATGGCGCTGTGGGTCGAGCTCAAAATGAGGGTTTGATTCGCTGGGGTTACTATATGGATCACCTGCTGGATTATTTTTTCCTGTCTTCGGTTTTGATTACCTACATGTTAATTATTCCGGAACAATCCAAGCTCGTGCACTTTATGGTGTTGGTTATTGGCGGTGGATTCATGGTTAATTCTTATCTGGCTTTCTCAGCAACGAACCAGTTTCGTATTTCTTATTTTGGTATCGGTGCCACTGAAGCTCGCATTGTATTGATTGCACTAAACACATTGATCATCTTATTTGAAAAAACCTACTTAGCTTTTGCTTTGCCTTATGCTCTGGGTCTGGCGTTCCTGGGATTGATCGCTGCGATTTTCCAAACCCATCGCCATTTGTGGCACTTAGATAAAAATCAACTTCAATCAAAATCAACGACTCCAACTATTAAAAATTAATATGGATAGGCAGAGATAAGCCCCGCCGCTCGCGAACAACGAGATAAACTCGATGGCTATAACCAAAAACTCAATAACTTAACTAAAAAACCGCCCCTAATAAGCGGTTATTTTTACGCCCAGTCAAGCACCAGATGTCGACCCCAATACAATGTATAGGAAGAAGCCATGCCCGCACCCAATACTAGAACGTGGACAAATCCAATTCCGGGTAATCTGCTCAGGCGTTCCTTAAACGAAAACAACTGATTGATGATATGTAAAATATCTTTTCGTCGTGTTACTCCACAGTACAACTTTAGAGTTCCGGCGTATTCAATTCTTGGCGCCCCTAAGAAAATACCGCCTTCTGGTTTTATATATCCGCGCCAAATTTGATCATCGGCTTCAACGATCAAACCAAACAGGTCAGGGTCACCATTGCCGGCTAAAACTTGTTTAAGAACCATCTGCGTTAACGCCCCACGAACTGCCTCAAACATATCCCTGTGTTGAGCCGTTACTTCGGCTATACCCAAAACGGGAGATATTACTGTATCTTGACTCATCAATCACCTCAAAAAAAAGCACGCAATTATAGCGTGCTGGGAAAAAGACTGAAAGTCAATCCAGATGACTACTACCTCAAAGAGGAAGATCGCTCAATTTTCGTGTTGATCGACCCAATTCGTGCAGTTGTACGCAAATATCAGTGTTAAACCAAATCTCGGCTGGTGTCAGATAGTTTGGTTCTTCCCCCAGAATGGACGAGGCGAAGTTCTCCATTATTCGAGTAAACCGAGCTTGATAATCAGTGGGGTGATGATAGCTGATCATGTTTCTGCCAGATTCGTGATCGTAAAGCTGAACTTTTCCAGTGTGACAATTCAGCAACAGCTCTCCGATCTCGAAACGCACCCGAACCATCTCCAAGAATTGGCGACTCTTCAGGCGGCGAGTACCCTGGAAAGAGAAAACCAGCCCGTCTTCACGTTGACCGGCGACGTGGTATCGATCCAGCGAATCGATCAAACGCCTGGCATCAGTGATCCCAAGACCAAACAACCAGATCATCAAATCATGCTCATGATTGACATGATCTTGCATGAGTCCGGTGTGCAAACCTGCCTTGGCTTCATTTGGTACATGATATGAGAAATCAGTTTCAAACGATAAAACCCTCCCCCAAACTCTTCTCAAGCCAGGGATGACATAATACAGGTATTCGTAGGGTGGATCACAACGCCGCGGATGACAACTGGTGAAAATCAACCCGCGCTCATTCGCTAACTGCAGAGCGTACTGCAAGGTGATGAGACCATCAGCCGTAACCGCTGCCGGCTTCTCCACCATGACGTGTTTGCCGGCCTTGATCGCGGCCAAGGCACTGGCCACATGATATCGATCCGGACTGGCAATGAGTACGGCGTCCACATACGAACAAGCCAGGCACTCTTTTTCTGACTTGAATCTGTTCAAAGGACCTCTATAACGATCGGCAAACTTAGCCATCGCGTCCTTGGATGGATCAAAAACACCTACTAATTCCAGCTCCCTGACACTGCGCCCAGGGGCGACATGTGACTGCCAAGCATGTTCACCACAACCCAAAACAGCATAACGTACCAGATTCTCACCCATGTCTTCCTCCTGTTAAATTAGCCAAATCTAAAGAACAGATGACCACTTTATCAACAGCTTAACAACATGTCAATTCGATCGAACAAAAACGCCCTGTGGATATATGCTATAATACAGGTGAAGATTGGTGTCGACTTAAAAAATGATTGGCCTTGAGGACATCCGATTCAGTAGACTAAACAGTGATCCGCTCGTACAGATATTATTTCCCAATATAAAACCTTCTGACTGTCCGCGTAAAATGGAGAGGGACGCGCACAGTCGCGGAGAAAAACCCTCCGCCGGACGGTTTCGGAAGGACCGCCGAAATCGCGGCAAACCAAAACAAAAACAAAAATAAGGGCCGCTCGGATAAAAGCGAGCGGTCCTTTTAAAAAGAAAAACCACCTGATTCGAGGTGGTTTAATTTTTCATTAAAAATGCAATTAGTCTAATCTTCTCCTACATCTTATCGATTAAATCTTAGCGACCAAAACAACGTAATTTTTGCCATAAATTTTTGCACACTTAGGACAGGTTGTGTACCAAAAATATAAACGCTCAATTTTTTTACCCCGCACTTCAATCAGGCGTTGCATTTCTTTGAGCCACGTCGGAATATTTCTATATGATCCCTCAAACATTTTAGTAAAAAACGTCCCAGATAACTGCACCATATCCTCACCTGGAAGATCTTTGGTTGATTCAAGTAATAAGTCCGAGCCCCACGCTGATTTTTCTTCTGACAACCACATAGGTGTGACTGGAATAGCTTCATTTTTCTGCAAAATTTTCCAGGCAGTAGTAAAAATCCGACCAAAACCAAGAGGAATATGAAAAACGGCCGGAATATGACGTTTAATGAAAAGCTTTCTCCTCCACTCATGTTCCTGACCATCCCATGGCTCCGGATTAAATATTGGACAACAACCAGTCTCTAGCTGATATGATTTGCTCAAATTTTCCATATTTATATAGATTAAAAATTATCCTTAATTTATTATAGCAACTACTGTAAACAAAAAAAGTTACTTTTACTGCCGGCAAAGATGTATACTTATCGCCGATGATAATTTAAATTATCATTCAAACCCTGACTCAAGGTCACCCACATTAAAGATAATTCGATAGATGAATTTAAACACTATGAGACGAGCAGTTTTGACAATATTTTTCTCGGTTTGGTTGACATTACTCTCGACCGTACCGGCCGCAGCCATGACAACTACCCCCAATGACGATATCGATGTAGTGATGTTCTATGGTAATGGTTGCTCACACTGTGCCCGAGCCGAAGCTTTTCTGGGTCAACTTGAAGGCGAATATCCGCAGCTCAAAGTGCATCTTTTTGAAGTCTACGCCGATCGGGAAAATATTGATCTAATGGTTAAATACGCTAACGCTTATGGCGTATCGGCTGGAGCGGTGCCCACTATATTTATTGGCGATCAGGTTATTATCGGAGACAGCTTGGATAAAATACGAGTGGCGGTCGAGAACTGTGCCCTAAACGGTTGTGAGTCAGCTTTGCGACTTATGAATGCTCAAGTTGCCGAAGTAGAAGAACAGCCAATGCTTATCAATAATATCGACGAGTCTCCACTACCTGACACTATCAACGAAGATAGTCCCACAACACCCCTGCCAACCCTAACTTTATCAGCTGTTATCAGTGGAGCAGCAGTTGACGCCATCAACCCTTGTGAATTTGCGGTTCTAATCATTCTCCTTACCACAGTTCTCGGTTCAGGCAGTCGGCGTCGCGCCTTGTTGGCTGGTCTAGCTTTTGCCACCTCAGTCTACCTCTCTTACTTTTTGATGGGTCTAGGATTATATTCAGCTATCGCTGCCACCGGATTGAGCCGTACATTCTATATAATAGTATCTGTCCTGGCCATTATAGTTGGGTTATTTAATTTGAAAGACTGGCTCTGGTACGGCAAGTGGTTTGTAATGGAAGTTCCATTGTCTTGGCGTCCACGTCTGCAAAAACTCGTCCGTGGTGTTACTTCAATCCCCGGCGCATTCTTAATTGGTTTTTTAGTTAGTCTATTCTTACTACCCTGCACCTCTGGTCCTTACGTGGTCATTCTCGGATTGTTGGCCAAGACAACCACACGCAGTTCGGCTATTGGCTTATTGCTACTTTATAACGCGGTGTTTATTCTGCCGATGATCATCATCACCTTGGCCATAACTTTAGGGGTGACCACGACACAAAAAGCTGAGGCCTGGCGACAAAGCAAATTACGCCTTCTGCATCTCATTGCCGGATTGGTTATCCTGGGAATTGGTGTCGTCATGCTAGGATCGGTACTCCTGGGAAAAATGTAATATGATGAGACGAGCGGTATGAATAATTACTTAGAAATCATCCTATTCGTGACCGTCTTTTTCATTGTTGGCTCAGCTGCTTATGGAGCTACGGTTGGGGCGCCGTGGGTACCAACCAAACGCGAAGTCATAAAACGTGCTCTACAAGCAGTGAAACTTAAAAATACCGACACGATCTATGATCTGGGCAGCGGTAACGGCTCTCTTTTGTTTGAAGCTGCACGAAAATATCCGCAGTGCCGGGCGATTGGTCTGGAGCTGTTTATCCTACCCTATCTTTATGCTCGTTTACGAAAATCTCTGGCTAGAAAACGTTATCACCGAGTCAAATTTCTGTATCGTGATCTATTTCTGTTTAATATCTCTGACGCTGATGTTGTGTTTGTCTTCCTCATGCCAGGCTGTTATAAACGCCTGGTAAAAAAATTCCGCCGTGAATTAAATGATCATTGTCGGGTGATTATTGAAGCTTGGCCTTTTGCCGACATTGAACCATTGGCAGTGATCGGAAAAAACAGTGACCACCTACCGCTGTACTTGTATCATGGAAGACAGTTCCGGGAAGATAAAAATATAAAAAAGTCCGGCTAGACCGGACGTTTTTATTATGAGGAATCTATTTCCGCTGAAGTCTTGAAGGGGTGAATCTGGGCTCAACGTCGATTTTTCATCACAGCCACTAAAGTCACGATAAAAATTACAATATAAAAGACGAGACCATACGCGCAAGTCGGCAAGCCCAACATATAGCCTGGACCTCGACCCGAGACTAATGTAATGATCTCTGGTACTGCAAAATAGCCGGAAAATAAAATACCCAGACCGGATAAAAATAAATTTTGTTTTATTGGCCTAAGATCAATTTTCTTTCTCTTTAGAGCAACCAGTGTCACTAAAAACATCAAAATAAAAATAACTAAACCATAGGCGCAAGAAGGCAGTCCCCAAAGAGTCGGACAGGATTCGTTAAAGGCACAGGCGCCAGAAAAAAGTTTCACACCAGTCATATAGCCAGCAAAAGCAATGCCGGCCAGGGTGAGTGGTAAAGCTGTTTTAAAATATCTTTCAACGGTCATAAAAATAATTTATCGCGCGCTGCTCAACGCTTTAGTTTATGATTGTAAGTATAGAACATTTTCAAGATAAAACTAGACGGATTTTACGAATTCTCTGCCAGGGCTCCCAAAAAATCTAACTGAAGCTTGATTCAAAAAGAAATCAGTAATCTAAAAATCAAAAATTCTTGTCTCTGTCGTTCAACTTCTTTCTCTCAACATGTTAAACTACTATTATAGTAAAGCAACCTACCATGGAATACGTTTCTATTATTTTGGCGCAGTTATTGTATACCGCTTCTGATGTTTGGAAGAAAGCCATTTTTAACGTACACGGATTTAATGCCGGCGTCTTTATAAAACCGGTGTTTATTTTTGCCCTGCTTATTGCGGGCGCGGGCTTTCTGTTTCAAATGCATGCGCTGTCACGGATTGATTTATCCCGCACCATAATCATTATGGGCATGCTGGCGGTAATTTTTTCGGCCGGAGCCGGAGCTATATTTTTTCGAGAACAATTCAACTATTGGAACCTGGCTGGAATTTTATTTGCCCTGATCGCCATCATCTTTGTAAATATTCGATAAAAAATCGAACACGATAGATTAACCGATAACTCACCGCTGGTTCAGACTGGTGATTTTTTAACGCAAAAAATAAAATCACTTTCTGTGCTTATGTCAGAGATGCAACCAAAAAATCAGCGGCAACTAAATGTAATGCACTAGAATTAATAGCTGTAGAATGAACTACCACAGGCTAAAGCCCGTGGTTTCCCACGACCCAAGCCCCGGGCTTATCCGCTCTTGAGAGCGGATGGACTTCATCCCTGGGCTCAAGCCCAGGGTTTTGCGTCTGAGATATAAAAAACCCGTCGAGTGAGACGGGATCCGCAATAACTAAGACTGGTTCTGGGGATCAAAGATTTTTTTTAGTTCACCCTCAACCGCTGCGTAAACCTTGTCCAGTTCACCTGGTGCCAACTGATCCACTTGATCTGGGATGATATTATACTCTGCCAACAAAAGTTTCACTAGTCGCTCGCGCGCCAACATATAGGGCAGATCGGATTTTCGACAGAGTCCACGACCTCGCAGTGTTTCAATGATGGCAACCTCTTCAGGTCGATCAAACATGGCCACCAGCTGCTCTAATGATGTCGTGGAAAACAACGGAATCGTAAGCTGGCCAAACACCCTGAAGTGTCTATCTACGGAATAATCACCTTTGGCTTCATTGTCGCCAGGCTGTCTTTCTCCAAGAACTTGATCAATATCGGCCGCCCCAAACATGGTTGAAATTGAGCGCAGTTTATTGATGAGTTGACGCACGCCCTCAACTGTCACCCCCTGCTGCCAAATCACGTAAGACATGCCGCCATCAAAACGACGAATATAAGAACGATGAACATCGGCGCAGCCGGGCTGATCGCTAATCAACACAGCTCGATGTTTAGTTAGCGCTACGCTAACATAGATTTCTAACGGACCATCAAATTTGATTCGTCGCACACTAATCTTTGGATCATCTACACCGAACGCACGCACCAATGCATCGAGCTCGGCCACCAAATCCAGAGAAAAATCAGGCAACCAGTCCGGCGGATTATCATAACCAAAATTATCATCTTTGTTCATTGTTGGCTCCTTTTCTAATCACTTTTTTAATGAACAATTCTTTCAAACAAAATAATACCAGAGGTAAGTCCACTTTTCACCCATACTTCTCCCGGTTTCCAACCGTGTTCAATAAACCAACGTTGAACGGGATTCTCGTTTAGCTGAACAATATCGGTAATTAAAAACACGCGCTGAAATATTACTAGGTCGTTGGTCGGATGATCTAACGAAATCAACCCAACTTGCACTGCCTGATCTTGGTAAATCAAATTTTCGCGTGGTGGCAAAACTTTGTCTGGAGAAAAACCAAATCGTTTTGGCAAGATCCCATGATAATACTCGGTTACTGGCAACTGAAAAATAGGTCGCTCAATCAAAATAAGATCACCATGATTTTCACGATTCTCAATAAAACGCATGGCTTCATTCCAGTAATTTCGTGGCTGACTAACCAAATTTAAAAGTGGCGAAAATAACAAAACCGCCCCAATCAACACCATCACAATCATGGCTAATCGACGATTTTTTGTTGATGAAACTAACGATGTGGCTTTTAGTGCGCCGATAGCTACCGAAACCGCCAAAGTCGGCAAAGCCACAATATAATATCTGAGCTCAGTATTTCCAGATACCATAATTATAAACAACGGAATTGCTACCACTAACATCAGAAGCAGTAGCGCACCATTCACTGTCTCAGTCGGTTTCGGTCGAACCGACAATAACAACAAAAATATAACCAGTAAACCGACCAATATAGACAATAACCAGCCATGACCAAAAAATAACAGCTGGCCTGGTTTGGTCAGCAACGTCGACAGAAAAGTTATAAGTTCGATGTTGATCAGATCAGTCCAGCTGGTCAATCGCCCAGAAAAATCAATTGATAACCACAGCGCGAATGGTATGACGGCGAAAAAAGAAGCGAGCAAAAATCGCCAGCGCGCTGAACCGCCAACCTTGGCTATCACCCAGATAATCAGCACAACCAGTGGTAAAAACGCTAGGGTATTAGTAAGCAGGGCAGCTCCAGCTAAAAAAGACCAAAGCGCGAGCGAGCGTCTGGTGCAACCCAGACGACCGACTCGCCAATAAGCCCAACCAGTTAGAGAGATTAATAAAATAAATAACACGTCGGACTGGGCTAATACTGAGCTAACGATCGCCAATGGCGACAGAGCGATTAATAACGCCGCCACATTAGCCTCCCATCGGCCAGCAATCTCATGTGCCAAAAACCAAACAACAACCACGGTTGCCAAACCCAAGAGACACGACAACACTCGAGCCACAAACAAAGAGTCGCCCCAAAAACCAGACCACACTGTTAAAAGTAGTTGATATAATGGCGGCTGCTGATCATGCAATATCGGCCCCAACGAAGCAATAAACGGCCTGGAGACTAGATGCAAGTTTAACAATTCTTCCAGCCCACCCGCACCCTGCATAAACCATGACGCCAGACGTGACACTAACGCCGTTATTATGACAGCTGATAAATCTAAATATCTACGCATAAGATCAATGATCCGTGACTCTAAATCTAGAGGGTTAAACGCGAAAAAGTCAAGAAATAAAGGAAAAAATAATATTTTTGTTGATTGCTAAGCCAGGGCTTCAAACTGCCCGGCGGTTTCAGCAATGAATCGTCAGATAATATTCTGGACAAAAAACCGCCCAAATCAGGCGGTTAAATTTCGGTTGGTTTTGGTTAATGCCAACTGCGTCGTATTTGACGGATCTCACTCCGCCAACGTTGAATACAGTTTTCGACCACTGTTTCCACCTCACTCGGTGTTAATTTGCTTCCCCTGATTCGCGGTGATCCGCCGCGGTTGGAGCCTCCACCCCAACGACCGAGGGCTGTCTGTGGTCGAATGCCTTCGGCCTCATTCAGACATTCCAATATTTCGCGAACAGGAAACGGTACAGATTGAATGCGTCGACCAATTGAGTATCGATGGTAACCACCACCATCTTCACCCAAATACGACACGAAGGCGCGAATGCCATCACGAGCCAATCCCAATCGAGCATCAGAACCAGTTTCACGAATCATCGACCAAATTTCGTGTTTCGCCAGCAACTCATAGGAGTAATCAAGCTTGTCCTTTTGTTGACCGTGACCAAAAAGAAACAATCGGATGCGCTCATGAACAGCCCTAATTATTTCCAGCATGCTTTCGCCAGAGAGATGATGCAGTTCCCCAAGCAGACGGGCGGTCGTATAGGGCTCATGAATCCATGACATAACATGGACTAATGTCCGAAACTCGTCATTATCCGGCAGATACAGACCACTCGAAGAATCCAGATGATCTTCCAACCCGATATACTTCCGAAGCAGTGGTCGACCTACCCAATCTGGATTCATCAACACGAACGTGGCGGCGCAAACATCCTGATCACAATCATTGACAAACATTGTCGCGCGCGGACCAGCTTCATCGCGCCAGTCATCATATAAACCCTGCTTAACAATTTCACGAGCCTGACCACAGGTTGCCCGTACCGCGACATCGTTCACACCACGGTGATGATCAAGCGTGATGCGTTGTCCGTCTTTGCTAAATCTGGTTGGCCCAACACAAAAGCCGTCTAAAGCGATGCTAAATGGGGGGTAGCGCTGAAACTGACTCCAGCGAACCTCTCTCCCTGGCTGAACGATAATTCGTAAATTATCATTGATGTGTTCACTGCCTCGATGACCTGGATTAGTCATGATTGCCCCCTATAAGAATTGGCAAACCCAAAACTAAAAGAACAAACCAAAGTTAAATACTAAAAGACAACCCGCCAACTGTCAAGATAATAAAGCAGAAACCGCCGCATATCTAAATGGCAAACTATCTTCTCATGATTCAGCTTGACCCAGGCTTAGGTTATATTGCCACTTAAACTACCATCAATAATTCTCGACACTCAGACTGAGTCGACTGAATCGAGTCGATGACTACAAAAAACTCCTTGAACTCAAGCAAAAATCAATGTTATACTGACTTCGTTATTTAAGGAGGATACTATGTCAATCAATATAAAATTGAAGAATCAAAATTCCAATCTGGACGAAATACTTTTTCCAGAGGCCGAGCAGGAAAACTCTCTTGGCAATTGGATCGTCGATCACGAAGAAGGACAGCTGGCAGTTGATGTGTACGACACTAAGCATGAAATTATTCTAAGGTCAGCCATTGCTGGCGTGGCACCGGAAAATCTGGATGTGTTTCTACATAATGATATGCTGACTGTACGCGGAGTTAGGCATACTGAAAATGAACCGAAGGCACAGTGGTTAGTACGCGAATGTCACTGGGGACCTTTTTCTCGCTCTATCATTCTGCCGTCTGATATTGACCCCGAGGGAATCTCGGCTGTCTTAAAAGATGGTATTCTGACTGTTAAATTGCCAAAAATAGAACGTTCAAAAAAAATTAAGATCAGAGAAGCTTAGCCTGAGACACAATGAAGGAGGAAGAAATGTCCAGCTTGCCAATTCAATTCAGGGTCAAGCAACGCGACAAAGAAAATATTTTAGCTACAACCAATTCAGGCCACGAATTTTGTTTGACTAATGCTGCCCTGTCATGCGACTCAGACGATCAATTTGAACTTACTGATATACAAACTGATCAGGTAGAAGATAAAGAACGGCTGCAGCTGGCCCGGGCAATAATTAATGAAATCGTTGGAGCAGATAACCGAACGGAACTAGTTTTACATGAGGCGACAAACGAAAAAACGATCAACCGAAAATAATCACCAGCCGATGGTGCGAGTTGGCAAACATGCTAATTCGCGACGGAAGGGGCGAAAAATGTCAACTGTCGTCAGATGGATGGCATTTTTATTGTTCGCGGCCGCAATAATGACCATAGCTACCTTTGACATATTTAGCAGCGGTGGACGCGAATTGATTCGAGATGGCGTTAATATTGGACCTATATCAGTCGGTGGTAAAACCACAGCTGGGGCAGTTTCGGATTTACGGCAATTTCTTTCTGGTTACCGATTAACCTTCTCAGCCTCACAGAACACGGAATCTGTCGGTCCCTTCATCGACACAAATCAAGATATTGTGCGCTTCCACGTCGAAACTGCAGTAGACACAGCCTATAATATCGGTCGTCACTCGAATACAATCATCGCTTTAATTCAACGTCTTGGCGCAGGTTTGTTTGGAACAACCGTTCCTGTTCCCTACTCTCTAGATGAACAAGCCCTGCTGAATGAATTAACACAACGCTTCGGTGCAATGATCACACCAGCCGAAGATGCCCGTTTACAAATTACAGTAATGCCAAATGGGCGATATGATATTTCTATCTTGCCAGAAAAAACTGGTTTGAATTTTGATACAAATTATCTAACTAATGCCGCCAGAGAACGACTGCGCAATCTCTCATCTTTTACGATTGATTTAGAGGTATTAGTTGATGCACCGAAATTAACGACCGAAGAGTTGACACCTTTAATAGATCAAGCTGATGAGATTCTAAAACGAGCCCCGCTCAATGTCCGAGCTAGAAGCTTGGCCTGGACCATCTCCAGAAGCCAGTTAGCCGACTGGATTGTGCCTTTGCCAAATGACAATAATCAAGGCT
The DNA here is from genome assembly GCA_018813785.1 of Patescibacteria group bacterium. Classification (GTDB taxonomy): domain Bacteria; phylum Patescibacteriota; class Patescibacteriia; order SG8-24; family SG8-24; genus JAHJAU01. The sequence goes on from JAHJAU010000053.1 coordinate 17,320, forward strand.
GGTCGCTGGCTCTTGATCACAATCGCCTGGCTAAACATCTTGAATCCTACACTTCTTCCATTGCAATCGAGCCCAAAAACGCCATATTTGAAATTGACGAACAAGGAAAAGTGTCACGCTTCGAGCCCAGTATTGAAGGAGAGAAGCTAGATGTCGAAATGGCAATTGAACTATTAGAAAAAGCGTTTTTAGAACCAATCGAGGTGGCTGAAACCATCGATTTGCCAGTTACAGTAGCCTATCCAGAAACAACCACCGAGGCTTCTAATCCGTATGACATAAAAGAAATCATTGGTATGGGTGCAACCAACTTCAAAGGCAGCCCAGTCAATCGACGACATAATATTGCCAACGGGGCCAAAACATTGAATGGTTTATTAATCCCGCCCGGACAAGAATTTTCATTGCTGAGCGCCTTGGGAGAAATCAATGCCGAGAGTGGTTATCTGGAGGAACTAGTCATTAAACAGAATGAAACCAAGCCAGAATATGGCGGTGGTCTATGCCAAATCGGCACCACTGCTTTTCGCACTGTGTTAGATGCTGGCCTACCAGTGACCATGCGCCAAAACCATTCTTATCGCGTGTCATATTATGAACGTGATGGTGATGGTAATTTTATTGGCCCGGGAAAAGATGCGACAATTTATGAACCTTGGCCAGATTTTAAATTTATTAATGACACTCCGGCGCATATTTTGTTTCTAACCTCGGTGCAGGGTGATCGATTACAATTCATCTTCTGGGGAGTAGATGACGGTCGTCAGGCTGAACAAGGTGAAGTTAGTATCTGGAATGTTAATGACCCACCACCAAAGAAAGAAATCTTAACCACAAATCTGGCACCTGGCACCTGGAAATGCACTGAACATCCTCACCCCAGCGCCAGCACCGTTTTCACCTACACGGTGACTTACCCCAACAACGAAGTTAAAGAGGAAAAGTTTTATAGTTATTACCGTCCCTGGCAAGAAGTTTGCTTAGTTGGTGCAACCGCTGAAGAAATCGCTGCCCAAGAGGCTGCCAAAATATTGCCTGAACAAACTGAAAGCGAGTCCGGTATAAGTGAAGCACCGCCAGAAGGTTAAAAATAAGAATCCTTAATCTCAACAAAAACAAAC
>JAHJAU010000008.1 GCA_018813785.1 Patescibacteria group bacterium
CACCAGCTACATCGTTGGTTTTTGACGCAACTTCCTTAACCAGCTCGGCACCGACATTTTCAAACTTATCCTTAAGCTCGATATCCTTGGCTACAGTTACACCATCTTTAGTTACTTGCGGTGAACCATAACCACGATCCAACACCACATTACGACCCTTGGGTCCGAGGGTTACCTTAACCGCGTTGGCCAGTTGATCAACGCCACGCTTGATCTTAGTTCGTGCTTCTTCAGTAAATAAAATCTGTTTAGCCATAATATTGTTTCGTTATTCGATCTTGGGAAGAAAACTCACCCACCTTAATCGATCACTGCTAAAATATCTGATTCATCAAGAATGAGTAATTCTTGACCGTCAACTTTGATTTCATCCGGACTGTATTTCTTAAACACGACTTTGTCGCCAACTTTAATACTAAGTGGCGCAATTTCGCCATTCTCCAGACGCTTGCCTGGACCAACTGCGATCACTTCCCCCTTTTCCGGCCGTTCTTTTTCGACCGTCTCTGGAATAACTATTCCGGACTTAGTTTCGGTCTCGGAAATAGCTTTAACCAAGACCCGGTCAGCCAACGGTTTTACATTCATAGCTGAATAAATTAAGTATTATGATTAAGTAGCTTAGCACTCATTTAAGCCGAGTGCTAATACTATTGCATTAACATTTAAGACTCATCGCCGGATATTGTCAAGATGTTGAATTGATAAAACTTCCCAGCTTCACATCCAGAACACAACGAAAATTAATCCGCACAAATAAAAAGACGACCCGGCAAGGGGTCATCTTTTTTAGAATTAATCAATCATTATTCTGATTGTCCAATCGGCTCTCCAATCGAATAAGAGAAGAAGAAAGCTGGATTAACGTCATCAATCATGGTGTTCCAATCACTGCCATAAAGTGCCTGAGCCATGGCCTCACTGGTTACCCAGCGCAAGACACCATTTCTAGAAACTGCATAAACTTTTGGATCACTCTCTATCTTAATCATCTTCATGCCAGGACGATAAGTAACATTGCCAGCCAAAGGCGCGGCGGCTAATTCTTCCGGTGGAATTGAAACCACTCTGCTGAAATCATTAAACCAGGTCGTATAAATATTCTGATGAGGGAAGACGTAGCGCCGACCATTCTTACCGCAATAGTAGACTGCTTGATTATTAGCTATCTTGATAAGACTTCCGCCAACGCAAGGCAATTGAACCCCTTCTGGGGGTGGCAAAATACCCTTATCAACATCAATGGTTGGTGTCGAGAAGACAGCTACCTCGGCATTGTAGGTACCGGTCACATAAGGATCGATGGCTGGAGCAGCCATTTCTTCTAGGGTATAGGCTGTACGCTCATGTATGCCAGCTGGGAAAGTTGAAACGCGATCCACAAATGATTCTGGATCTGCGGGATCAGGTGTGTCAACTTCTTCTGGTTCTGGAGTTGGTGCCACATACACCGCACCGCCACCGCCTCCACCGCCACCGCCTCCACCGCCTCCAGACTGAGTAGTGGCGCTAACCGCTGCTGAGGCAACTGACTCACCATTGGCATTGATAGCCGATATCTTGTAGTAGTAAGTCGTTCCTGTTGATAATCCAGTATTGCTGTAAGTCACTGTAGAGCCGGAACTAACGGTTGGTTCACTACCGAGGCGAGTATAGGTACCAGTAAGTGAAGTGCTGCGGTAAATATTATAGCCGGTCGCTCCGGACACCTGAGTCCAGCTAAGATTGATCTGAGAAATACTAACGACTGAAGGAGTTAAGCCGGTTGGTGTGGTCGGGGCTGACGGATCGGTTGAAACAATCGGAGCATAGAGAGAGAAGTGGTTCGTGGTTGCAGAGACGGTGACGATAGCCACATTAGACAAATCATCCTCTGGCTCATTGACGATGTCTCGATCCGCATCACGATAAGTCACTGTACTGGGGAGTGGCGTCCAGCTCTGATTGGTCGCATCCCAGTAAGCCATGGTTAACATGTCAGCCTCAGCCCGAGTGTCGATCGATGAGTCGGTCGCCGATCGGGTGGCTGCCAACTCGGCGATTGTATAGTCCATCTCCAAACTGACCGAGCCTTCGAGGTTGGTGATTGGATTACCATTACTATCGGTGGCTGATACTTCTTTGGCAGCTGGAACAAAGGTCTCGGTCTGTGGATCATAAACCATGAGCAGATAGGCGGTATCAGTTGAACGAACATTATTCGTCTCACGAGCTGTTATGGTTCCGGACGAATTTGATGTTCCCAAAGCATTTGCTGGGACATTGAGTCGCAAACCGGAATCCTGGTCATCCATAGTACCACCAGATGATGGGGTGATTGGCCTGGATCTCGGTGCAGCCATGTTAACGGCCGTGGTCAGGGTGATGTTCTTACCGGTCACTGAACCACTGGCAACATCGATTGGATTGCTGGTGCAGCCTGCTTCCCGATAACCTTCAGCAACGGCATAAACTTTCCATTCGCCAGAATCAACTGGCAGAACATAATTACCATTAGCGTCGGCTTGAGTACCGGAGAAACCACCACCCATCTTTTCACCACGAACGAAGGCATTCGCTGCGCCAGTACTACCAATCAACACTTGACCCGAGATGGTAGTTGTAGCCGCGGTCATGGCCAAAGTCTGAACTGGAGTACTGTCGCTGACAACGATCGTGGTTGGCTGACGGAAATATCCAGGTTTCATCGCATTAATGAAGTATGTTCCATCGGCCACATCGAAGCTAAAGTTGGCATCTGGTCCGGCGGTCGAGTTAGTTTGCGTGCCAAAGTGGACGCCGGTCGTTGGATTTACGATCTCTACCCAGGCATTGGCGATGTTGTCTGTACCATCGGTCACCTTACCAGTAATGGTTCGACGAGTCGGTAGAGTAACTGATAAGGCTGTGTTGGCAGCGGAAACAGTAAAGACACCAGTTGTACTGTTGTAACCAGTACCACTGATATCCGATGGGCCGATGGCCGCACCTGGTACGTCAATCCGAACTCGATAATTTCCATCGGGTAGGGTCAATGTAGCAACCGTCGAATTCGTGACATCGATACGCGCACCGGAACCGTTCGTGGCAAACATATCAACGAAACCTCGAGCGACGGATGCTGAGAAGGTTATGGTCAAAGTTCGAGGTGCAGCGAGAGTAAAGTCCTTACCAGAGGTATCGCTAGTCAGACTGAAGGCCGCTAGTGGCGGGAATTCACCGATGCTCGGAGCAAAAGCCCTTAGTGTATAGCAACCCGCTGTGGTGCAAGCTGGTACTTTCATACTGTAAGTACCATCAACGCCGGTCATCACCTCGTTGTTGGTGCTATTTCCCATGATGCGAATAAAGGCGCCAGATACTGGTGTACCACCAGAAGTCACCGTACCTGAAACCGTATAGAAAGTTCCGGTACCAGTCTGAGATGGCGAAAAGTTGATACTAGTGACGTTAGTATTCGTTACAGTCACCGACTGCTCAGCCAGTCGACCGTATTGAGGTAAAAATGCGCCAACATTCCAGGTGCCAGCATTAACATATAATGTGTAATTACCGGAACTGTCGGTCATAACATCAGCATGACCTGGACCATTCGTCCTATAGGCATAAACTGAGGCGCCCTGAACAATGTTGGTTCCGTCGGTTACACGCCCCGAGATGGTGTAATCCGGCTTGGCTACTTTGAGAATAAAGGAGGTAGCAGCGGCGGCCGGAGTAATTGTTGTTGAAGCACCATCTATCAATAGATAGGTCGTGGCGTGATTGGTAACTACTACTGGCACTTCCTTTGAGGAGGGCATGCCGGGAATAAATGCACCAACAATGTAACTACCACTGACCACATTCAAGGTGAATCCACCATCAGTAGAAGTTGTAGCATGAGTACCGAAACCGCCGTTAGGCGAGTAGGCAAACACTTCGGCGTTGGCCATCACTCTGCCTGCACCATCTTTAACCAAACCGCGAATGGTCTTGTCGGAAGTCGTTAGAGTAAAAGATGTGGTGCAGCCGACGGTACCGTCAATCATGCAGACCGGATTAGCGATGGTGGCCTGCTTATTGCGTGGCGGCAAATAAGTCGGTGCAGGTGGTGGACCAGAAAAACCCTTAGGCATCTGCGGACCAACACCGATACTCCACTCACCGTTCGGTAGATTGAGGGTAACACTGCCTGTACCCCCACCATTTAAAGTGACTTGCTTAACTCGAAATCCAGTCGGTGAACCGGCAAAAACGTCCAACGGTTCATTGGCTGGACCAGTCAGATTAACTGTGACGACCGTACCACCAGAGGATGCGCTGGCCAAAGTAAAGTCACGTGTGGCATTGCCGGTAATTCTAATTGGTTCTGGATTAGCTTTCCCTACATATTCTGCTGTATCAATCATTACTAATTGATCGGTCGATAACATGAATTCTCCAGCTGGCAACCCAGTAAAGCTATAAGTTGCCGTTGCTCCACCGGAAAAATTCGTAGTCGTAACCTCCATTGGTCCAGTCAGTGGCGACATCAGATAAACCTGCATGGTACCACTGGCGACGTTGCCGGTCGCGGTGATAGTACCGCCTAGGGTGTATGAACCAGTGCCGCCTGACTGGATGAAGAAAGGCATCGAGGTTGCGGTCTCAAGTAGAGTCGTGCCGTTCTTAGTCTTAATATCAGCCGTGTACCCTGAGGTATTCATATCCTTAGGTACGGTTGTATTTCTGATTCCGGCAATATCTATGGTTAAGAAATCATGTCCCTCAACGTTAGTCGCTGCTGACAGATAAATCTTCACGCTCCGCGAAGCTGTATCAACTACTACACCGTCACCAGCCAGTCCGCCCTGAGTTGCTCCGGTGTCGTCAGCGTTAGCCGTACCAGAACACGACGCTCCGGTTGGTGCACCGGCCGAAGCACACTTAAAGGTGACAGTTCCCGATCCGGGGCCGTTCAAATCCTGACGCATCGGACTGTTGATGTCCTGCCGGGCGGCCGAAACATCAAAGCCCACCGGGAAAGTCACGACCACAGCTCCAGAAGCAGGAATCTGTCTGGAGATCGGCAAACGAATACCATAGATCGTCAACTGTCCGGGCATGGTATTGAACGGACGAACCTCCGCCTGCGGCGCAAAACCGAACATACCCGAATCAAAGTTGTCCGGAATAAAGCCACCCTGATTCGAGAAAGCATCGCCGTTCATACCCATTGGACCAAGCGCACCTTGTGTGTTGGCGCTGTTCAAGATCATCATTCGGGCAGTATTGGCTCCACCGTCAGTTGTGATCGCGTTACCTGACAAATCTTTCACGCCAGTGACCGCAACATAGAGTTCTTTGCCGCGCAAGGTAGCCGGATCGATCGCATCAGAATGATAGCCATCAATCTTAACGGTATTGGTAACCTGGTCGTAGCTAAAGGTCGCTGTTGCCGGAACAGTCAGAACCGTACCAGCAGATGAATCCTCGCCCATCGGGGCATACTTGATAACGTAGTTAGCCGGTTTAAGTACACTACCTGAGAAATTGATGGCATCAGTTGCTCGCGCGGCATTCATCGGTTCAGAGAAAGTCACCGCCAAAGAAAAATCATCAGCGTTGCCAAACTGAATCGATGGAGCAGAAGTATCAGCCGAACCGGTCGTGAAGGTGCGAGCTACCGCCGTGGCGATAGCCGTACCATTCAAAGCCCGAGCGCCAGTCGTGACATTGATCGTATAGGTTGTACTGGCGGTCAGAGCTGATCGCGGTACAAAGTAAGCGGTTCGTTCGGCTGCTCGATACTCGACCGTGCCATTAATCGCTGTTGAGCCGACTGACAAGTAAACCGTGCTCGTCGAAATAGTCGACATATCCATATCTCGACTGAAACCAATATTAACGGCGTTTAGGTTAACCGGTATACCGGTCGCACCGTTATCAGGATACGTACCATTAACTGTTGGCACACCGATGTCAGTACCGGTTCCAGTTTTAAACTCACCAGTGAACATTACCGCGGTACTCGATTCAGGTGGACCAACCGTCAATCCAGTCGATGCCTTGGCACCACCCAATACCTTAAGCCGGTAACGTGTTGACGCGGTTAAACTGCCGGTCAGTGTCAGAGTAGCGTTTCGCTTAGCTGAATCCAGCGTGGTCGCACTAACAAGAGAGGAAACGTCTGTCTCCGTGGTTCCAGAAACCGAGTAGAGCTTAATAAAATTCTTGAGTAGATAAGTTCCAGTAGTGTCATCGGCCATCGGGTCAGAGAAGCTAATGACTATTCTTCGATCAACTGGCACATCAAGACTGCCCGGTGGCGGAGTCATGCCAATTACACGAGGTGGAATAAACTCTCCAGTACCAAATACTTCACCTGCGCCAAAACTTCCCGAAAAGGTGGTACCTGTCGAAAAGGTGAAAGAAAATGAACCATCGGGCTGATTACCCATGACCGAATTTCCAGCGGTGTCGGTAACCGAGTCTGACACAATTACCGCAATCGTCTTACCGTCACCAAAGTTACAAGGAGAACCACTACAACCAGTCTGAGAAAACGAAAATGCAGCTACGTTGGAGGCTGGGGGTATACGATCCACGCCAGCACTAGAGGCGTAATAAGTCCAAGACCCTTTAGACGTTATGTCAGTTAATTCTCCGGTGGCCGGATTGATCTCATTCAGTGTTAAATTGCCGGACTCGGTGATCGAAGACTGACTCATGGGCTTATCGAAAGCGATAAACACAACAAAATTCGAATCACCGCCTGGTATTCCGGTCGAGTTATCACCCGGGCCAGTGAACATGACATGCGGTCTGGTACCATCACCACCAAAACCACCCCCAAAACCCATCGGCAAGCTGAAAACAATACTAGTTGAACCGGCGGGTATGCCGTTAATAATCCGATCGGAGTAACCAGTCTTCAAAGCCACAATGTCATAAATACCGGCCGGCAGTCCGGACAAAGTATAATCACACGAACCATCGGTGGTCGTACTAAATCCGGTACCCTCAGCAAAAACTGTGGCTCCCTGAATATCGACTGGACACTCATCACTGTTATTCAAAACTGAACCAGTGATCGTGCTGACACCGGCGGCGATGGACGTCAGCTGAAACGGTGTACCGCCCATATCTTTAAAGACCGCCGTATTAGTGCCGTCCGAAGCGTTGAGATAATACCTAATCACTGTACTGGCAACACCAATCACCGCTCCGGGAATGGTAAATCTAAAATAACCATTACCAATTGAAGTCCCAGCGGCCTGCGTGCTAGTTGTCGGATTGCAAGCCGCACCAGCACAATAATTAATTGCAGCTGACAAAGCCGGTTCAGAAGTTGGTGAAGCAAAGTTATCGTCAATCCGGGCAAACAAATTCAAATCGGTGCTGGCTGTAGCCTGAAAAACCGGCCGATGCATGATGTTTGGCGGCATGATATCCATGACCGATACAATCGTGGTAAAACTTCTAACCGGAGTGCCTTCAAGTGAAGCGACGGCATCACTTACGGCTGATGGTGCCTGACTATAAGTTCGAACCTGCCAATAATAAGTTGTGTTCGGCTGAAGCGGAGTCGGCTGAGTAATAATTCTGAATGATCCAGCGCCATAACCGATGTTGCAACCGGTCAAGTTACAATGACTGCCATTGCTATTTTCTGCGTCAGCCGGCTTGGGGAAAGCATAGTCCCACAAGGCAGCGCTAGAAAAATCAGAGGTTGACTTCAGGGTAATACGGTAAGTAGCTGCCGACAGATTAGTGCTGGGACTAAAATTAAAACTCGGTGGCATTGGAATACCGGTTGCTGTATCAGCCGGATTCTGTAAAGCTAAACCACTGTCACCGGCTGGGAATACTCCAAATCCTCCGGGCATTTCAACAACTTCAGCCCCGGTTGTAACCCGCACATCATGCGGACCAACCGCAGCCCCACCGGCCACGCTAACCGAAAGAGTTAAAGATGTTGCTGTGGAGGCCGAAATTACAGCGGTAACGTTGGCATCAACTGAACCACCATTCAAAAATTGAACCGTACTGGATCCAGAAAAATGAGTATTTGTTCCGGTAACTATAACCGCTAGCTCTGACGCGCCAACCGGTGCCCCACCAGGTACCATATTAGTAATGCCTGGCACTGCTCCAGCAGACGACCCAACATTCAAGGTATACCGACGAACCATTTCTTGTGGAATACCAATAGTCGAATCAATCACTCTGATATAAAGAGGATAGCTACCCGGAACATTTAACACTGTGCCGGTTATCTTATACGTGCCCCCGTCGTTAACCAAAGCCAGTCCAGCATTAGTCAGTACTGCAACATCCGGTTCTGCAGTTGGACTAAAAATGTAAGGTGAGACACCACCAATAGCCGAAAAGGCGACCAGTGGACTGATGGTCGTATATTCGGTTCCCACAATGGCTGTTGGTATGGTCGAAGTTGATATTTCAACCGAACTCGACATTTCTACCGCATCTGTGCCAATAACATTACCGCCCATGTCGGCAATCGCTCCGGAGGCGGCCGCCACTGTGGCTGGAGTGCCATCTAAATCTTCAGCATCAAGAACGGAACTCATGGTTAAAGTGGCAAAATTCTGACCGGGAGTATGCGTTACAGAAGATATGGTCTGCGCTACTCCCCCACCATCAGTATAGGTAAAGTTAGCAGCAATTAAACTGCCACCACCAACTTTTTGAATTGGCTTATTGAAGCGAACATTAACCGCTGCACTACCCACAAAACCACCAACTGACACGATCTGAGCTGGGGCGGTATCAGCCCGCAATTCAAAGGCCGAAAACGTGGTCGCGGGACCATTTCCATCAGATGTCGCCACACCAGCCGATGGTATCGAGGCCATGATCCGATGGTCATTAACTAATGTAGCTGACGTTTTAATCGCTACATAAAAAATGACGGCGGAACCATTAACTAGGGCAACTGGTGTTGCTGGAGTGAGTGTAATGTTGGTCGTGACACCGGTCCAATCTGAAGAATCAGCCAAAGTAATGACTGAATCGGTTCCATCAAAGTTGCCGACCGCACCACCACCATCGTTATATAAAGCAACACCGGAACTAGCACCGGTGCTGATGGCTGCAAAGTCCTCCTGAGTCAAACCGGTTCCAGTAAAATTTACTGTAACGGAATTAAGCGTCTGTCCAGCTGATGAAGCGGTTACTGATAGCTTCAATACAGCTGTGGCTGGAGAATTGGCCGGTATTGGAGCGCCAGGAAACCCGCCATTAATTAAACCGCTCGTGCTGACTGAGACTGTTGAAGCCGCTCGGGCCGGCAAAGGAGCCATCAGTGAACCCAAACCACTCGACGCAATGACGAGTAGTAAAGTGAGTAATGTCTCACCCGGCCGACGAAACACTCTTTTGAGAAAAGAATTATTTTTCATAAAAAATTAAAATGAAAAAACAAAAATAAAAGACGCAGGACCAATTCCCCACGCGGTAAATAAATTTTTAAAAGACATTATTAAATAAAAAGCAAAAATCGTTAATAATATAACACATAATTAATTTGTAAAAAATAAAACTCCCTAGGCTGGGGCTTGAGAGTATCTTCAATTCACATCATAAAACCTCCGACGTTCAGGGGTTTTGGTTATCTAAAAAAATATTTGTCTGGGCTCATTCTGGGGAAGACACATCATTTTGTGAGCTGTTCCCGATGAGCAAACCAACCATTGACCAAAAAATAAGCTGACCAAACCAGGAAGTCCAAAGAAAATGATCGAACATAGCGCCAGTTAACAAGGCTAAAAATACAGCACTAAAAACTACAGTACGAATGTTGACCCGATGCTTTAATGTATATTTAGCACTACCAAGAACGCCGCAGATAACAATTAGCCAAAACAACAACCCCGGCACACCAGTTTCTACTAATATCAACAGCGGAACATTGTGCACGTATTGATAATCCCAGGGCGAGCGCGAAGAATCTTGCTCATGCAGTGCCAATGGCATCAATCCTGAGCCAACACCAAATAACCGTTGATCGCGCAGCAATAGTTGCACATCGGCCAGTTGATTTAAGCGTGACTCAATCGAGATATGCTCGAGTCGACCACGACCCAAAACCCGGGCTGAAAAAGGATCGAGCAACAACAGTGACGATTGAAAAAAAACGATAATCACCAGACCGGTCACCACCAAAACTCGACGACGCGCCACTCCGTGAAAAAAAACCAAAACCATAACCACAAAAAATATCAATCCAACAGTTAGTGCGAGTAGTGCGCTTCGAGACAATGTCAGCGATAATCCCCACACATTAATCACCACAGCGAGCATAGCCAGCACTCGCCATTTTTTATTTATGAGTAAAGTCAAGGCCATCGAAGCAATAACCGCTATCACTAAATATGCGCCGAGCATATTGGGGTGTGGCAATGTACCGTACGCCCGCAACCAACGACCGACGGCAGTTTCAACCACAAAAGTCCCGCTAATTTCAGACAAATGCTGCGCAACACCAAGCCATTTGCTGGATGACACCGTTTGTTGAATAAATTGATTGGCAGCGAAGACGCTTTGAATAATTCCGCCCACGGCTAAAGCCAAAAAAATATACCGACTGGCCGGACGTACTTTGTTCACTGCGACTGCCAAAACAACACCGAGAAGTAGCCAACTTAACACAACCAAACCGCGCGCATCGCCGGATAAAACGACCGATAGCGCGGCACTTGAAAACAAAAAACCGGCTCCGATCAGTGTAAATTCACCCGGTCGCGATAATCTATTTTTAGCACCACTTAATAAAGCGCTGACGATAAAAATCAACGCTAACAGTTGTGTACCAAACAACGAAAACGTCCCTGGTTCAATTTCAACGTCAGCAATAATACCTGGCACAAAAATATAGCGAGTACTAAATGGAGCTGCGACCAGTAGAATATAAAATATGAAACGGGCAAAGCTGGCCATCTTCATGTTTTTGACATTAATACAGCCAATCGCTGTCTGAATATTTGGCGGTACAGTTCGCGCCGATCATTAACATGAAACTTTAAAATGTCGTCGGAGATAATCACTCGACTATCCAGATTGGCGAGTGATTTTATCGCCGGAGGAAAATGCCATAACTGCAATCGCCGCATCAACTGTTCGATCCATGATCGTGATCTGGGGCGGGTCTGATCCGAACCAACGACAATCATCGCCGGATTTTCAAAAAGACCATCAGTCGCCGATGATTGACGAGTCACCCATTCATTTTCTTGTCTAAATTTTTCAAACAAGCCACCAGCATCATATAGCGGCTGTAAAGTCTCTACCCAAAATCTCATGTACGGATCATCTTCGCCGCACTGCAAACGAGACATATTAAGTGCTGTCTCAGAAACCAAAAAACTCAAACAGATCTTGTCTTTTTGATTGGCTGGAGTTGGACGCAGATTTAAGACAATAAGTGGCGCGGTCAATATCAGTCGGGTCAACCAGAGTGTTCCTGGTCGACAAACAACAAAGAAGTCAATGTCACTCCCCTCTTCAGCATTGGCTACGGCCAGAGAATTACACAACGCCACTAACTTAACTGCTGGCAATAAACCGAATAGCCGGGCCATAAAACGGGCTCGACGAAACTTTGATTCAGCAGTCCGAAAACGTTGCAGTCGCTGTGTCACACATATTTCTCGACCGCAAAGATAATAATAACCATTCTGTTCAGCCACCTGCGGATGATTAGCCAGCGCGGTTAACACTTCATCAATTGAAACCCGTCGAGTAAATAAGGCAGAAAAGCGCGCTATTTCAACTGCGGTTAGCGCGTAATCAAAAACATCAAACCAGACTAGGACAGCCAGAACGGATTTAGTAATAAGATCAGGCGATTGATTATTCATACCTGCTCATCGTAGCATACCCAAAAAACAGGGGCATTCTTTAGATAAAAATGCGCACCAAGAGATAGAGATAAACTCTGGTGGCTACGCTCCGACCATCGATATTGCAAACGGAATGACGGTATAACAAAAAACCACCAACATGACTTCTGTGCTTCCCACTAAATCAAGACACGTAATAGATGGAGGTGGTTTTTTAATTTTACTCAATACTTCGTTGCAGGCCAGCTGGTTTTGGTACTGGCTCAGGAGATTTTCTCCGCGCTTCTTCGGTGGTTGTCTCAGTTACAGCGGCATCTTTAATAACTATTCGTTCGGTACTGATCGATACCACCTGCAAACGATTGACCAAAAACTCTTTGGGTAAAATGATTTTGAGTGTTCCAGCCTTCTTCACGGCATACTGAATAACCTCATGACTATCAGTATCAATGATCAATCCGGACAATTGCCCCACCTGATCACCGCTCTCAGTCACCACCGGCACTCGGCGCAGCTGTGAATCCCTATATCTCATATTGAATCGTGCTATGACTTGGCTGATTCCTGCTCAACAACCTCGACAGCTTTCTTCTTTTTAAAGAAGATATACTGCTGAATAATCATTAACAAAGTCATGGTAAGCCAGTATAGCGCCAAACCACCTGGCATCTGAATACCAATAAACAATGTAACACCGGGCATCATGTAGACCATGGACTTGTTCATGCTGGCCATCATCTGTTCATCCTGTGCGCCTGGTGTTTTCTTGGGCTGTTGACGAGTAATCATCATCTTCGCCTGAAAATACTGAGCTATGGCGGCGAGGACGGCCAAGGCTATGTTGCGATTAGCCAAATCAACCAAGCCAAACATTGATGGTTCTATCGTGCCGGGATTACCAACGAACGAGTAAAGCGCCTCAAAGCCAGTCGATTCTAAACCGTGCGATAAAGCGCGATACAACGCGATAAACACTGGAATCTGAATTAGCAACGGCAAACACGAGGATAAAGGGTTGACCTTTTCTTTGGAATAAATGGACATTAATTCCTTGGCCATTTTTTCCTGATCTTCCTTGTTCGGATATTTCTTCTTCAGCTCCTGAACTTTGGGTTGAATATCCTGCAGAGCTTTTTGTGACTTCAAGGCCTTGGACTGCAAGGGCCATAACACCAGCTTAATCAGTATCGTCATAATGATAATGGCGATACCGATATCGTGCCCGGGCAGAATATTATAAAGCCCGACCAATACATTAAATATTGGTTCGTAGAGAATGGCGTGATAAAGATCAATCAACATAAGTCAAACTATCGGAATTATTCTTTTGCTTCGTCAACTTCCGTCGGCTCGGCGTCTACGACAACCTCTTCTTCGGCCGTCTCGTTAGTTGCGGCTTCAATGGGGTCTTCAGCTGTGGCTACAGCTTCGTCTTCTTTTTGATCCAACTGCTCATCAACCATGATCTGTGAACCGCCCTCGTCAGCCACAAACGCCCGACCCTCTTCACCGACCTTGCGAATGTTTATCTTCCAACCAGTTAAGCGAGACGCTAATCGCACATTCTGTCCACCGCGACCAATGGCTAAAGAAAGTTGATCTTCGTTAACCAAAACATCAGCTGATTTATCCTTCTCATCCAATTCAATTTCTACCACCTTGGCTGGTGATAAGGCGTTAGTAATGTAGATTGCCGGATCATTATCATGCTGAATAACATCCACCTTTTCGCCACCTAACTCAGCAATAATTGTCTGAATACGCGTACCGCGTTGACCAATACATGAACCGATTGGGTCGATATTATCCTGATTTGAGGACACGGCAACTTTTGCCCGAGCACCAGCTTCTCGAGCCACACCATGAATCTCAACTGTACCAGCTGAAATTTCTGGAATCTCCAAACTAAACAACTTCTTAAGAATGCTCGGATGAGTGCGCGACACAATAATTTCTGGACCGCGCGTGGTCATCTCGACACTCATAACATAAACTTTCACGCGATCACCTGGCGCATAGCGCTCGGTTGATACTTGTTCATCGGGTGGCATCACTGCTGTTGCCCGACCAAGATCAATCAACACCATCCGACCTTCGCGACGCTGAACCGTAGCATTAACCAATTCCCCCTCGCGCTCCTTAAACTCATTAAATACCTTGACGCGCTCGGCCTCACGAATCTTCTGGATTATTACCTGTTTGGCGGTCTGAGCTGCCATGCGACCAAACGCCGCCGGCACATCTTGTTTGGTTCTAATTTCTTCACCAATCTGCGCACCCTTTTTTAATTCTTGAGCCGGAGTGAGCATGATGTCGGTTTTCGGATTAAACTTAGGACCTTCATCGACTTCTTCAGTGCCTTCAGTTGTGACAATGGGGATAGCCCGCCCGCGCTCTTTTATTGCACTTCCTTCGATGGCCGTCTCCTCAACCTCTGGCAGCTCCATATCTTCGACAACCATTTTTACATCGAACACCTCGAACTCGCCTGTTTCCGGATCAAAATTAACCTTAATGTTCTGGTTTTTCTGACCAAAATCTTTGCGGTAGGCAGCAGCTAAAGCCGCCTCGATGGTCTCAATTACAGACTCGGCAGAGATATCCTTTTCTTCGCTAATCTGTTTAATCGCCTGGATTATCGGTGATGACATATTTATTTGTTCGTTATTATTCAATTGTTCGTGGCAGTAGTTTTGATTGCTTCTGCCAAATTGATAAATTGTTACTTTTTAGATTCGAAACAGCTGAAAAATC
Source organism: Patescibacteria group bacterium (assembly GCA_018813785.1). Lineage (GTDB taxonomy): Bacteria > Patescibacteriota > Patescibacteriia > SG8-24 > SG8-24 > JAHJAU01. The sequence goes on from JAHJAU010000008.1 coordinate 14,556, forward strand.
TTCTTGAGGAGCACTTCTGTCTCTGGCTAAAAAAAGACCAGCTCCAACCGGAACCAGTCATTCGCCGAAAGCATACCCGATTTGATTCAATTTGGCAAGGGGTCGAGCCTAATTTGTTTGTCAGAAAACCCTATGACCAATAATTGAAAACTTGCTGACTAGACTAATCGGTTTCTGGCTGTAATTCCGACAACCAATAGATGGTAGTCAGAATATTGTCCGGATTAGTTTGAGCTTCGTCGCGCTGACGAATAAGCACGGCTTGAACGCGATCAACTACCCGCCGATCTTCCTCGTTCTCCGGACGGTGGTCAAAATCAAAGCCAACAAGATGCTCTGCTATAACTCCCAACTCAGCATCGGTGAAGGCGGCGATCTTCTTCGCTGCTATTGGCTCGAACTGGCGGCGGGTTTCATAAAACTCGATACGTCGGTTATGTGCGTAAACCCAACCTCTCCGACCGGACAGCATTTGCTCCTGCTGATCAAAAAAATCTTCCTCACGCTTCAAACCGGACAGCAGTCGCACTGGCCCGAGATAGCTTTCGGTCAAATCCACATAAATCCGATAGTCCGGATCGCGCCAACGACGCCAACTCTGCCGCCAATGCCCGCGAAGATGACTGGCCAGCTGGATCAACCTCCGCTGAAGCAATAGGTTGTCTTGCCAGGCCCAAAGACTGACACTGATAAAAGCCGCCGTTGAGATTACCACAATGAGAAACAGCATCACCACCTGAAAAATTATCGTCCCCATTATAACCTCCAAAGAACCACTGTTTATGCCTTATCATCTTAAAAACCAAGCGTCAATCTCCCTCGGTTATGGCGTTGAAAAAATGCTCCAAGGTCGCCCGGCCGCCAGAGCAAACAGTAATCGCGATCACATCAATCCGAAATGGCACCGCTAACAAATTATTAACGCTTAGATAACTGTGGGCTGCCGCCCGCAAGCGGATTGCTTTGTGCCAACCAACAGCAGAGATCGCGCCACCAAAATTATCGGTAGCTCGTGTCTTTACTTCAATAAAAACGACCTCGTCGCCTTGCTTGGCCACCAGGTCCAATTCACCAAATCGACACTTCCAGCGTCGCGCTAAAATTTTATAGCCGTTTTTCTTCAAATAACGCGCGGCTGCCCTCTCCCCTTTTAAACCAAGCGCAGCGGACGGCATTGCTATTTCCCCTTAGGTAAATACTTCTCGAATCTGGATCGCTCCAACTCATTCTTGTGTAATCGCGGATAATCACGCACAGCAAAAATTATAGCTCTTATAAGCCACACTATGAACAACACCAACAGCAACAAGAACCACAGACGCATCCCTAAAAGAGGCACTTGCTCGTAAGCAAAAAACAGACAGACATAGCCCAAAAATCCGACAACCAACATGAGTCGGGCAAAACGACGAATAACCTCTTCCAAGAGCAATCGATTGCGATGTTTTAAATGACGAGCGATAAAATAAAGTACGATCGCAGCCAATAAAAACCAACCAAAAAAAGCAACAATTGAACCAACCAAAGAAGGCCCAAGTGGTACTGGTCGAAAATTTATCCAATAACGATAATCGAGAAAAGCGGCGTAGCCGGCAAGGAAATGCATAGTGAGTTCAATTCTTATCAGCGGATACTAATTTATGATAAATATGTGGTAAAGGCAAGAGGGTGGATGTGAATTAAATGGGGGCAAATTAGTGCCTGTCACCCTCGACAGGTAGAAGGGACAGGTACATCCTGTGCCCAAATTAGTGCCTGTCACCCTCGACACACAAAAGGGACAGGTATACTATTAAATTTTTGAAAAAATGAAGCTCCCCAAACTGACGTTCAAAATACGACAGTCGCTCACCTAGCTGTAGTGTGTCCGACTGGACTGAGGGAAGTTCGCGAGGCGCACCTTGAGAGGTGGAGTTAGAGAATTACCGAGAGGAGTCCAGACGCAATGTGTCCGGATCAACGACCACCTAAAGCAAAACCGACCCTGCTGGGTCGGCTCATTTTTTTCTTAATTTATTCGATCCTTACTTGATAAATATGAAGCCATAGTGAAACTGTCCAGGCACAATATCTTTTTCATGTTTTAATCCAGCCGCCTCAGCTAATTGTCGGGCTTCCGTTGGGCTGACGCGAGACGCTGACTCTGGCCCAAACGAAACAACGACTGGCAACCATTCTATAATTACGAACCGACCGCCTGGTTTAACACAGCGGACGCACTCTTTCACCATGGCCGCTTTCTGTTTGGACATGAACAGATTATTAATAAGCAATCCGATATCCAGCGAATTATCGGCGATCTTTACACCATTCACCCGTTCGATGTCACCCCACAAAGCGGTAACATTTGAAGTCCCCTCCATTTTGCTGCGACTTTCGATACTGTTTAGAACCGATTTCAAAATATCAACGGCAAAAACCTGTCCCTCAGCGCCAACCAAATGCGCCGCTGGGAAAACATAATGTCCCAAAGTTCCGCAGCCAAAATCCGCCAGCTTCATGCCGGTTCTGATTTCGGCTTCTGCCAAAACCTTAAAGGGATCAATTAATTCTTTACCTGTCGGTATGTAGGCCATATTTATTGATTTATGACTTGAGGCCGAACAATCGTCCGACAGTGCCTAAAATAAAACCCTCAATCATACCAGTCATTACCAATAGACCGATAAAAATTACAATAAGTCCAAGTAACTTATAAAAATTGCGTGTGCCGCCCAGTTTGATTTCTGCCCATTCGACGCGACCAATATTCTTCAAAAACCACTCGGTCTGCCAAATAAATAATACGCCGACACCGATCAATAATAAACCGCCTAAGATGCTCCAAATGATACCCATTTTATTCCTCCCTTATGAAATAATAAGTAACCACCTAAAATAACTCCGGTCGACTCAATCTACTTTTTGGCTATACTGGTCGAAGTCTTAACCATGGTTGGTGGACGATGAAGGATTCGAACCTTCGACCTTCTCGGTGTAAACGAGACGCTCTAACCAACTGAGCTAATCGTCCATAAAAATCAATCTACTTTCAATCCTCCTAGAGTCGCGTCGCGGCTCGTCGCTACTAATATACAGGAAGAAGCTGGCCAATTCAAGACTATTTTTAGCTTAAAAGACAGGTTTTAGTTTAGTGCCTGTCACCCTCGACAGGTAAAAGGGACAGGTACGCTATAAATTTTTCCAATTCTTTTAAAGATTAAACTCATTGGTCTAACACCTGAGATATAACGAACACTCAAGGGATGCAATGTATCCGGCTGAACCAAGGAAGGCGCGCAAGGTACATTCTGAGGCACAACGAGAAAATAACCGAAGAGGATCCGAATATAATACGCCTGAACCATCGTCCGCATAAACAAAAAACATCGGACTGACCGACGTTCCTGGTTTAACTTTTATAGTGGTGCGGTCGGAGAGACTCGAACTCTCACGAGGTTGCCCCCACCAGCCCCTCAAGCTGGCGTGTCTGCCAATTCCACCACGACCGCAAGTTATGATATTCAGTCACTGCAAACGACAGGCTACACAAATGCTTTTGATCAGTCAACAAAATTTAAGGTATGCGCGAGGCGAACTAAAAATTGCAACTAAACCTGCGCAAAGGCCCGACTCCGACCGGTAATAACTTTCAAACAATCCGGTACAACTTCGATCAAAAAATTATCATTGGTGAAAGCCTGTCCGTCAGCGAACATATCAATCGGTTCCTCGCTCGTGATATTCATCCTTCTCATCGGAATAACACTGGACGACGCCGTACGCTTACCGAAACCAAAGAGACTGCTCAGGTGAGGTGTAATCATGGCATCTAATAAACCGTCCATTGGATCACCGGGGTTGTTGGCTACTTTGATTCCAGGTTGCGGTATCTCAGCATTGCGCAAATTACTGACAACCACTTCGCAATCCGCACTTGGCATAAGTATTCTATATTGCCCGTCCCCTTCAATTACTACCCGACCGCTTGGAATACGAACTGAGGACAGAAAAAATCGGCCGTTAACCCGGCCCAGATCAATCTTTTGTGTTAAACGTTTAGACAAAACATCGCAAGCTTCTTCACCAGAAGGAATGCCAAGCGCCTCAGCGATCGTAGTCGGCGAGCCGATAGGAATTAAACCGAGTGTTATCTTTACGTCACCGATTCCTTCTACAGCTCTCGAAACTGTTTCGTCATTTCCAACCACGACGATGGTTTCAGTACCACGTCGCACTTCATCTCTAATTAATCCTTTGGCCGTCGTAAACGGTGATAAGCGGCCAATCTTGCCGCTGATACCCAAATCGGTCAGCCGTGTCTCAACGGCTGCCAGGGTTCGAGAATATTTCTTCTCGGAAAGAAAGCTATCGTAGATGTAGAAGTACATCCGACTGGTGTTAACGCGAGACGAGTAGTTGATTCTCCCGTCTCGTTGGACAAAATCTATTCGTCTTTACTTAGTAAAAAAGGCGTTGATGGTTTTCTTGGCAGTTTCTTTTTCTTCCATTTCACCCATCACTTCTTCAGTTTCTTCGGCCAGCAACTCTTTAACATCCTCATCCTTAAGAACACCTTTGGAAAGTTTGACTGATTTATTTCCTTTGGAAGATTTATTTGAGGCATCCTCAATACCTGAAGTCATAGTGATCCGACCGGTAATTATCGCACCGCTGGCCACAATCAGATCGGATGTTTTGATGTCACCGTAAACCCTGGCTGTTGGTTCGAGTTCCAGCCGATTGGTAACCTCGAGATTGCCGCGCACTTCTCCGGCTACGGAGGCACTGGCTGCCGAAACATCAGCAGCAATGCGAGCCTGCTCGCCTACTCGCAGATCTTTTTCTGTTTTGAGACTCCCCTCAACCTCACCCTCGATTAAAACATTTCCCTGACTCACAAAGTCACCCTCCAACTTAACGGAGGCGGAGATGATAGTCTCGGGCTCACGCCCGACTTCTCTGTTGGACATATCTTGTTTCTGAAACATATTAGTGAAACCGTTTGCCTAAAATTAAGGCATTAGTGCTGCGGTGTGAGCAACTTTGACCCAATTGAAATAAGGTCTAAATGAGTATAACGATTGGTGCCGAGGGTGTCAAAAAATCTGTTGATGATGACTAAGCTGGCTAAAAAACCCTGCGGACACTGGATGGAACTCAATAAAAAACTCGCTTTTCGATGTTACATTTCTTTCGGCGCACGAATACCCAGCAGATGCAAAGTGCTCTCGAGAGTAATTGCTATTGCTTGGACAATTTCTAAACGTCGTCCACGATCTGATTCAAGGGCGGTCAAAACTGGCACATCACGATAAAACGCGCTCGCCTGCTGAGCCAATTCAAAAGCATACTGAGCCAAAACAGATGGTCGAAACAAACGCGCAGCTTCTTCAACTATGGCCGGTAATTTAGCCACTGTTCGTAATACGGCGAATTCGTCTTCGGTAAAGTTGCCTTCTGCGGCTGATATTTTCTCCCCCTTTATCTTCGCCAAAATCGACGACATACGCGCGTGCGCATATTGCACATACGGCCCAGTGAAGCCTTCAAAGGCCAAAGCTTCGGCCGGATCAAAAGTGATTGGCTTGTCACTATCCTGCTTGAGCATGGCAAATTTCATCGCCCCTTCGGCGATCAGCCAGGCTACCTGATTAACCCGATCCTCACTCCAATCCAGATGTCGTTGCTGTGTTTCCTGTTGCGCCACCTTCATCATCTGATCACGAAACTCAGTGTAAGTAATTACATTACCTTTGCGAGATGACATTGCACCTTCTTTCAGGGTGACAAAATCGTACGCTAGGTGAACCAAATGTTGGTCAAAACCCAGGCGCTGCAACGCGACAAACAATTGCTGAAAATATAATGACTGACGGGTATCAACAATATGAATTGAAGTATCAATGTTCGGATACATCTTGAACTTCAGTTTGGCTAAAGCCAGATCCTTGGTGGCATACAGAGAATTGCCGTCTGATTTTAAAAGTAAAAAAATTCCTAAACC
>JAHJAU010000054.1 GCA_018813785.1 Patescibacteria group bacterium
AAGAAAATTCCACCCACTCCGGATGGAATCCTCATGTCTGGTGGGTCGACAGGGGCTCGAACCCTGAACCTAGTGGTTAAGAGCCACTTGCTCTACCATTGAGCTACCGACCCGCACAATTTATAGCATATTATACCCATCTTGTAAAGATAAATGTCGGACGATTTTTAAAAGAAAAAACGCCATTATTTCAGGCGCTTTTCTTTTATTTCACCAAAAGTCTACTGTCAAAAAATCCAACAAAATTACTCTAAAATGTCATATTTTTGATCGAACAAGCTTCTGGTGCGGGCGGAGGGAATCGAACCCCCATCACCGGTTCCGAAGACCGGCACTCTATCCGTTGAGCTACGCCCGCAGGCTAATTTCTAATCGTGAGCCTCATGTTCTCAATTAATCAACTAAAACTTCAACCATGAACCCCAAATAAAATAGCCCGAATTGCCCCGGGCGTCAACATTCTAATCCCTGATTCTAAAAAACAACCTCTATCCATGTCCGCTTTTCTTTTCGTGTTCAATTACGTCGCCCAGTTTAGTCGAACCAATAATATGCTCCTTAGCAATTTTCTGAGAAATCAAATTCATTTCCAATAAATTATTTAGATCCTGCACTAATGTATTCATGCCCTCATCAGCTGATGTCTGAAGAACATTGTTGATCTGCTGAATCTTGCTGTCGCGAATCAAGTTAGCAACAGCATAATTATTAACCAAAATTTCACGAGCAGCGACTCGCCCACCATCAATTTTTGGCAATAATTGTTGTGAAATGATACCACGCAGCGTCAAAGCCAATTGCGTCCGGATCTGATTCTGTTGATAGGCTGGAAAGGCATCGATAATACGATCTATGGTTTGGGCGGCACTATAAGTATGCAGGGTGGCAAAAACCAGATGACCAGTTTCAGCTATGGTTAAAGTCGTTGAAATAGTCTCCATATCGCGCATTTCACCAACCATCACCACATCCGGATCTTGGCGCAAAATATGTTTCAACCCCTCTTGAAAACTCACAAAATCCTGACCGAGTTGCCGTTGACGCACCACACCAACCTTGGAAGAAAATAAAAACTCAATAGGGTCCTCGAGCGTTATCACGTTGGCAGCTTTAGTGCTAAGGATGCGATCAATCATGGCCGCTAAAGTCGTGGATTTGCCAGCGCCAGTCGGACCGGTGACCAAAACCAAACCGTGCGGGTAGTCCACCATGCCATGAACCACGGCCGGCAAATCCAGATCTTCCATGGATGGTATTTCGGATGGAATGGTTCGCGCGGCCATGGCCACATTCCCCTTCTCCCAATGTAAGTTGATCCGAAAACGCTTGCCGGAAACAATTTGATGCGCGATGTCTAATTCTTTCTTGTTGATAAATCTTTCTCGCTCTTGATTCGATAAAATCGAAAAACACAATTGCTTAACATTTTCTGGAGAAAGTATTGCTGCTCCTTCAATCGAAACCAATTCGCCAGCTAAACGTAAAATTGGTGGCTTGCCAACCACCAAATGCAAATCAGAAGCTTCTCGATCCACTGCGATACCAAACAAACGATCGATAACTTCACGAGCCTTCGATATGTTAGAACTGCCAATCATATACTGTCAGTTTACCAGTCTTTGACGCTCAGTGCATTTTCTGCGGCCGCCACCTGCGCTTCTTGCTTAGAAGTACCAACGCCTGTGGCGACCAATTCATCGCCCAAATAGACTCCAACTATAAACTCTTTGGCATGATCCGGACCATGTTCTTCAAGCACTCGGTAATTAGGTGTCACCCCCAACAATTCCTGCGCATTTTCCTGAAAACGACTTTTTGGATCGATATATAAACGATGTGTCAATATATGCGGCAACATGGAAATCACAAAACGCGTGATGAATTCGCGCGCCACCTCCATGCCCTGATCAAGATAAATCGCCCCGATAAATGCCTCCATGGCATTGGCTAAAATATAATTCCTGGCTTTGCTGCCGCTGTCTTTGGACTCGCCGTGTGATAAATAAAGATAGTTTTCGAGACCTAGTTCTTGAGCCACACTGGCCAGACTTTTGGCATTAACTAACGCCGCCCGCCAGTTAGTCAGTTCACCTTCCGGGTTCGGATAATTCTGATAGAGATATTCAGTCACGACTAACTCTAAAACCGCGTCACCGAGAAATTCCAGACGTTCATTATGACCCAGGGTGAAACCTGGGTGCTCGTTGAGATATGACCGATGCACGAAAGCCTGAGTCAACAACTCTTGATTGGTAAACTTAATATCAACTCGTTTCTCGAGCGATGAGAGATCTTTGGTGTCCGACATACTACTATTCAGCGGCCAGTTGTCGCTGGTTATGCGCCCAATTTAGGAACACCATCGCTTATCGCCAATCACAAGTCGCTGCAGCGAATCGCCATTCGCCATAAGCCATGAGTGTAGAGCGTCGAATTAAATTAATTATTCGATCAAATTATTAAATTACTAATGTTACTAATGTGTCCGGATCAGACCACACTCGACCGCAACTAAACTCTTACTTTTTCTCATCAGGTAATTTAGCTTCTTTTTCTGACACGGTTTGATCGGCATTTTCTTTTCGGGGCTTCTCAACCTTGTCAACTTCTTTAATTTCATTAGTAGCGATCATGTCTTTATAGATAGCGCCGAGAACACCATTTACAAAACGACCAGATGAATCGCCGCCAAAAGTTTTAGCCAATTCAATGGCCTCATTTATTGCCACCTTGGATGGAACGATGTCAGAAAACTTCAGCTCGTAAACACCGATGCGCAAAATATTACGATCCACGTTGGTAATCTGCTCGATTGGCCAATCCGGAGCATATTTAACAATAATGGCGTCAATTTCCTCCACTCGATTAATAACATTATTGATGAGCTCGGAAATAAAACCCTTATCATCAAAATCCGGCGCAAAATCTTTCAGATTGGAATTGATAAAATCCGAAATTTTGGCGGTTGGTCGACCATTAAAATCCCATTGATAGAGAGTTTGCATTGAAATGGTTCGAGCTAAATGACGATTTGACATGTGTTTTTGGCTAAAGGTCTTGCCGGCGGAAAACAGTTCCGCTTAGGCCAGTTGGTTAGAAAAGTGAGCTCTAACGCAACCGACGCGTTTAATAACGCGCCGCGCAGATTACTTCTTTTTAGTTGTCTTCTTACTATCTTTCTTGGCCAATGGATTCTCGAGCTGTAGAACCTGCCGTCCGGCATAAGTGCCACAATTCGCGCAGGCGATATGCTGCATCCTCGGCTGTTTACACTTAGGACAGGCGGCTAACGTTGCCTTTTTCATGGCAAAATGCGAAGCGCGACGCCTTTTGTGCGAACTTGTCCTCCGATGTCCTGGGAGAGCCATATTTTCTTAACTGAATCAGTATTAAGATCGAATTATTCGGATGTTATCCGAAAGCGACCTTAGCGTAGCGCAAATTGAAACCCAGGTCAAGGCAAGAGAGCAAAAGAATAAAAGATAATTTTATTAAATCCATTTTCAATAGAAGGACTTTAAGACCACTCTTACTAGAAAAGCGCACTTTAAAAACAGCCTTATCTCTAAACAAATAAATAAAAAAACCGCCCCGAAAAGGCGGCTTAAGGCGATTTAGCCCATAATAATCTCTAAGATCGGACCGATCCCCAGCACATCCTTAGTGGGATGAATGTTGGGATCTCTGAATGGATCCTTAATATCCCCATCCACCGCACGCACTGTGGGTTGAGAATATTCAATCACCACTCGCTTCAAGACTCGATTATCTATCCCCTCGACTTGATCGCCTAACAAAATAAAAGGTGCACAGGCGATGATTTCAGCAAAAGACAGATTGGTAGTCAGCAAAGTGAAACTACCCTGATGATTCATGGTGTGGGGAAAAGCCTTGAATCCCAGGCCAATCTGACTAATGACCGAAGCCATGAGTCCAGTGTAATGGACGAAATCGCCAGTTGATTGATCGAGACTCTCGGAAGAGAATCGAACCAACAAATCCTTGGCTTGCCACTCAGCAGCATCACTCATCCCGAGTATGTCCAGCAATTCATTGAGCCAGCCGGTGACATCACCCAGACCCAGCAGATACAACAAACGTTGCAGCCAACCTTGATTATCAGCCAGGCCCAGTTCAATGAAAATTTCAGACCAGACAACTGTGCCGACGGTCAAAAATCCACCAATGGATCCACCACCAGCTCCAGCCGGCTTATCGCGATAGTATCGCTCAAGAAATGCCACTGGAATTCCTGCTCCGTACATGAAAGCAATTTCTCCATTGACGGTCATTGGACGAAACAGCTTTATTTCCAGACTCTGACCACGATCCAGCTTGGACAAAACATCGCGCAATAGTGAAACTGGATGATTCACCTTGAGTGAGCTGGCCGCATCGTTCATGGTTCCAAGCGCCAACATCAAAATTTGTGGCAGGGCTACGCCGGCCTGGGCATAACGATTGGCCAACATAGTCAGGCAGACATGCTGCGCTCCATCACCGCCACAAATAACGACAATCTCTGGTTGCTGGGCAAAAATTTGATCAACCGCCCGGCTGAGCTGGGCACGATCAGAGGTCAAATAAATTTCTGCCCGATTATCCAACAAAGGTTGAATCTGTTCTCTGAAAAGGGAGTATTAACCGGTGTTGGGACTCGCTAAAACGGCTATCTTGGTCGGAGATTTCATTAGAGCCTCCTGATTTTTGTTGTAAGGAACCAAGGCAAAATGATAAGGAAAAAACTACTCCCCGTCAAACTGCCAATCAGCAAACTTGGTTGAAAATAGATAAATATGGATGGGCAGAGATAAACTCTGCAACTACCTCCGCCCATCGATAATTTAATCTCTACAACGTAGCTGCGGAGCTTGCCTCCGCCCATCTTTGATTTAATCGGATGGGCAGAGATAAACTCTGCAACTACCCGCCGCCTATCATTATTCTAATAATAAACCCAGGTGAAATATGAAACATTGACCGCTGGCAGCAAATCAACTAAGCTTGTTTTTCTCTAGAGGAGGATGAAAAATGACTGGTCATGAAATGTATTATATCTGTTCATCTCGCCGGGAAGCTGAGCAGCGCTTACTGGCTATTGCTCAGCGACTCAAAGGACGACACATGCTGATCCTTCGAAATGAAGCCAAACAGCTCGTTGGGCTCGTTTACAATCCCAGGATAAATGATGCGGCGGATCGAAACCCAGTCGGAGATGTAAATATTCGTTTGCACGAATCACGAGTGCCAGAAAAATTCCAGCTCACTATCCGCTCTTCAAATCGCGGTCACCATGAACGCGTTCGCGCTGCTCTGACGAATTGATCACTCCGCGTTAGCAAAAGCAATTCTGGTCATAATCTCTCAAACTAAAATCCGAACCAAACTTGGTTCGGATTTTTTATTGTACATCGGCGTTCAGTTTACCTCTCTGGAATCTGTTGCTTCGAAGTTTTCTTAACTGGTCGTGCCCGCTCGTCAACTAACACGGCGTAAATGATCATAAAAAATATAACTACATACGCCAATGGCATATCTAAGCCAAAATAAGTGAAAAGAAAATCGACTATGGTTGGCAAGGTGACGGCATGTAACCCAACTGCTAACCACTGCGAATAGTTCATCTTTAAATGACTGACTCGACTGGCTAATTTAGCACCTAATGCTGCTAAGGTCGCAAAAACCAATGAGGCCAAAAAAATCGATAAAAATCTGAATATTATAAATATGAAAGTTGCACCAGCTACCATCCAGACGCCCCAGCTGTTAAGCCAGGATTGCGCTGCTTCACGAGTAATTGAGATATCAGGAATTTCAGAGAGTGGCATCGCTAAACGCTCCCCAATCGGATACTGGGAGAAAAAAGCATCTCGACCAATAAAATAACCAATTCGGTCTTCAAAGGCCTGAGGAAACTCTTGCCCCTCCAGTGTTGTATCCAACACCAACACCGCATCGTCGAATTTATATTCTGTGGCTGGTGTTAAATTGGTGTTAAACTGGCCAGCCCTTACTTCGAACCAGGCATCAGCCGGGAGCTGTTCATTTATTCCAGAATCTACTGAACGATAAAAAGAGTATAGGCTGGGCAAGGTCTCAATCAAGCCAAACACCACGGCCATCAGCAACAAAAAAGCCGTAACATACGACAAGGCGCGCGCCAACGGCCTGGTACGAACCAGGCGATAGAATTCCATGTTGTAGCAACTCTGACCAAGCGCCCAAAAAAATCCCCTAATTCGCTCGAAAAAATTCATGCTTGAACTGTGATTTATATTTCATTAAAGATGGCCAGCAAAAGACCTGAACGATGAGCGGCCATCTGAAAAAGTTGATTGAGTGTTAAAAGGCTACACCAACGTCACCGATGACACACTATCACCGGATTCTTTGAACGTCATTACCTTAACGCCTTGCGTATCCCGACCCAACTGACTGACGCTATTTAATGGTAGACGAATAATCTGACCTTTTGTCGATACGACCATTAGATCACTGTCATCGGCGCTATTTACCACCATGCCGCGAACAATTTCACCATTCTTAGCCGTAACACGGGCAGTACGAATTCCACTGCCGCCACGTCCCTGCTGACGATACTCATTTACGTCGGTCCGCTTACCAAAACCACGAGACATCACCACCAATACGGCTAACTTACCATCGGCTATTTTGTGTGGTACCACATCCATGCCCACAACCAAATCTGCGCCCTTTAGTCTAATACCACGAACACCGGCGGCTACCCGCCCCATCGAACGCACATCTTTTTCAGAAAAACGGACAGACTGACCCTTTTTAGTAATCATCATGATGTTCTCGTTGCCGCTAGTACCCTTAACCCAGCGCAGGCGGTCGTTATCGTTCAATTTAATAGCGATCAAACCGTTACTGCGAATATTGCTGAATTCAGAGATATCGGTCTTCTTGACCGTTCCGCGTTCAGTGGCCATGAATAAATATTTGATCTCTGAGAAATCTTCGCCCGATAACACGGCAGTCACCCACTCATTCGGTGAGAGTTGCAAAAAGTTCACCATGGCCTGACCTTTCGAAGTCCGTGACGATTGCGGTACATCATAAGCCTTCATCTTAAACACCCGACCCCGCGTGGTAAAAAAGTACATATCGGCATGAGTCGTGGTCGAAAACAGATCAGTAACGATGTCCTCTTCTTTAGTTTTTAATCCAGTAATTCCCTTACCGCCGCGAATCTGTGTCCGGAAAGTATCAGGTGATAAACGTTTAATATAACCATCCTTGGTACTAAGAACGATGGTGGGTTCATTGGGAATAAGGTCTTCCTGTGCGAACTCCTTCACTCCATGTGGCACAACCTGAGTACGTCGCGGCTCGCCATATTTCTTTTTCAACTCTTCGGTTTCAGATCTAATAATTTCGATGACTTTTTTCGGCGAACGCAAAATCGCCTCCAGATCTTTAATCAGGGCACGCTTTTCTTTCAGTTCGTCATCGACCTTCTTGCGCTCTAAATTAGCCAATGATTGCAATCGCATCTCCAAAATCGCATTGGCTTGTATCTCTGATAGTTTGAACTTCTTAATCAAGTTAACTTTGGCCTCATCTCGATCGTAACTGGCACGAATTGTTTTAATTACCGCATCCAAATTATCAAGCGCAATTTTTAAACCCTCCAAAACATGCGCGCGATCCTTGGCCTTAGCCAACTCAAATTCCGTGCGACGACGAATAACTTCCTTGCGATGAATGATAAATTGCTCCAGTGCGCTCTTTAAATTCAAAACGCGCGGCTGAATACCATCCACCAGAGACATCAAATTCACGTGAAAGGTGTCCTGAAAAGAAGTGTGATGAAACAATCGATTCAGCACTTTTTTCGGATAAGCATCTTTCTTTAGCTCGATTACAATGCGCACGCCTTCTTTAGAAGACTCATCACGTAAATCTTTAATGCCTTCAATTTTTTTTGCCTGAACCAAGGCAGCAATCTTCTCTAAGAGCGTCGCCTTATTAACCATGTACGGAATTTCTCGAACGATAATACGATACTGGCCGGTCTTCTGTTCTTCAATTTCAGTCTTAGCGCGTATTACGATACCACCACGACCAGTTGTATAGGCTGTTTCAATCGCTTTTTTGTCATAAATAATGCCGCCGGTTGGAAAATCTGGCCCCTTAACAAACTGCATTAAATCTTGAACTGATGCATCCGGATTATCTAATAAATGATCGATTGCGCCGCATAACTCTTCCAGGTTGTGCGGTGGAATACTGGTGGCCATACCAACCGCAATACCAACCGTACCGTTTAGTAGTAAATTCGGCAGACGTGATGGTAGAACAGTTGGCTCCTTGTGTTCGCCATCATAGTTTGGAACAAAATTAACGGTATCCTTTTCAATATCAGTCAACATCTCCTCGGAGATGCCGGCCAATTTACATTCGGTATAACGCATGGCTGCGGCAGAATCACCGTCCATGGAACCAAAGTTACCCTGACCATTAACTAACATGTGCCGCATGCTAAAATCCTGCGCCATGCGAACCAACGAGTCGTAGACGGCCTGATCACCATGCGGATGATACTTACCCAACACTTCACCAACTACCGTTGCTGACTTACGAAATTTAACTCCCGGTTTCAAACCAATCTTCCACATTGCATACAAAATACGTCGATGTACCGGTTTCAAACCATCACGCACATCCGGCAAGGCTCGGCTGACGATTACCGTCATCGCATAATCTAAGTACGATTCCTGCATCTCCTCGCTAATCGGCCGCTGCACGAGTCGACCGATAGTCGGTTCAACTATTGGCAGCTTGGCTTGTCGCTCGACTTTGGGTGATGAGCTAGTCGAAGAGTCGCCCTTCAATGGTTTCTTATTTCCCCCGGTGATTTTTGTCTTTTTGCGTGCTGTCATGTGTTTACTATTGAATAACTGATTCAATTCCAGCCGCGGTGCCGGTATCACCGGCTCCATTCAGCTTTTCGGCTTGCGTTTCCAACAATTTATTTTGTAGAAGCTCAGCGATCTCTGGCGGAAAAACTTCGTTACCGGCCTCTTTTAATTCACCATCTTCTTCTATTCTCATCTGTTGCTCCAATTGATCATAAGAATCCCGAAGAGCACCAAGTGTGGCTCGAAAATCTTTCTCACTGGTTTCAACCTCCGCCTGAACAGTCTGCCAGCGAGCTGTTTCTGCCTCTGAAGTGCCTATTTTCCGCAATTGAAAGGGCAGGGTCAATAACCAGACTCCGATGATGAAAGCCATGGAAATAACCACTGCCACTATCAACTTGGTTCGCCGTGTATTCAATTCATCCTTATCTTTGGACTCGCTTTCAACAGAATTATGGCTAGTTGAAAAATTCTTATCTTCGATCATTGTGATTCAATCAGGATTACTTTGGCCTCCTCCTGAGGCAAATCACGTGGAGTTATCTTGAGCTTGTTCACAATTTCTGGTGATGAAACTCCCATAGCTTTCAAAAAAGGCTCAACGCCGTCCAGCCTGCTACCCCAACGCCCGGATTTGTAATGCATCGGAATGATAATGCGTGGCTCGAATTGACTTACAACTTCTGCCGCCTCTTTTCCGCTCAGCACATCACCACCACCCACTGGCACAAATAAAACATCAATATTGCAAACCTCGGATAATTGATTTTCATCCAGCTTATGTTTTAAATCACCCAAATGCGCCAAATGAATATCCTCACTGATAATATAATAGATGGTGTTCGTGCCCTGTCGCTGACCGTTTTGATCGTCGTGATAGGCCTGCACGCCACTGACCGCCACATCTTTAATTTCGTATTCACCGGGACCGGAAATAACAAACGGATTCCCACCAACATCGGAAATATTATTGTGTCGTTCATGATCATGGCTGACGGTAACAATTTCAGCCGACAAAGTTCGCGGCAAACCGTTCCGACCCTCTTTGGCAAAAGGATCAGTTACCAAAGAAACCTTATCATTTGCGCGGGAGCCGAACTCCAGCTTAAAGCATGAATAACCAAACCAAGTAATGTTCATAGTCAATTTTTCTATACTTTCTGTGCCGTCTTAAGCGTACCCAGAATAGCACGGAACGAGTATCTTGTGAAGAGCTAAAAATGGCTTTTCGGCCACCGACGGTCTGGCCAACAAAGATAGTAAATTATAATAAAAATCGGCCTTAAAATAATAAAAAATGTGCTTATTTGAACGGCTTAAGATCAATCAAATCGATAAAAAATTGACACTATTTTGCCGTGGCTCTTACATTGCTCTGATCGGCTCTTTCAAACGAGGTTAACCATGTCAGCAACAACGACCACCTTTCCGAGACAATTAATCACCGCACTGCTGAATCAAACTCAGAGTGACCCGACCCGCGTAGTAGCTGGTGTGGCTTTGATACAAACCATAGCCACACTCGACTTCATCGTATTAAACTCAGTCATCAGAGATCTGGCTAGTGGGCTGGAACGTCTCGACATGTCCAAGCGAATCATGCCAGCTAACTATTCCGATTTTGTCTTCACTGATGCGGCCATGATCCAACTGGCTGATGTTTTCACGGCTCTTGGTTTCCGTCTGGAAACCCTGGCTCGGCACTGCAACACACCAGAGGAACAAGCTGAGGTGGCGGCCTTCCAACGCCTGCACGGCCTGGATGATCTATTGCTGGATCTCACCAAAGAAAATACGGATCATAATTTTGATCAGCTGGTGGCTTTCATCAAACAATTAGCCGAAAACTCCGGCCGAATCAAATTGGCTGGCAGCAATCAATCGACCGGGCAATATGCACTGCTCGATATACCAATGTTTATACT
>JAHJAU010000055.1 GCA_018813785.1 Patescibacteria group bacterium
AGTTTGACATGGTCCACACCAAGGAGCCCAAAAATCAACCAAAACCGGGCCGTCAGCTTCAAGAACTTCTTTGTCAAAATTTTTGTCGTCGAGCGTGGCCACCATATAAGTAAGCGAAATTAAAAGTGATAAAGCCATGAGCCGAAACCAACGGCCTAAATGGACCGCGGTTGCGGCCACTTGGCCTTACCGCTTCTTCTCCTCCTCTCCTATTTAAAATTTCTTTACGATTTCGATGTGCTTGCCAACACCACTGGCCGGCTATACCGGCAATTGTAGTTTTCGTTCCCTGCGTTCCTCGCTAAAAAAGTGCAAATTGTCGCCGGTCAACATGGTTGTTTTACAGGTCAATTTAATACCGCATTCTTGTCCATGCTTACAATCTTTGACTTCATTCTTACCGGACTGCAGATGCAATACCTTGCCCTCATCTATCGGTTGCTCTCCCCGATATACTACCACATTAACGCCAACCTCTACATGGCCATCACTAACCCGTGCTCCCACAATTTGACCGGCTTTATCAGCCCGAAAAATCTTAAGAATTTCGGCTCGACCCAAATCATTGCGAATGATCTCTGGCGGAAACATGGCCTGTAAACGTTCCTTCACTTTATCAAATAAATGATAAATAACTTTTTCACTTACGATATCTACGCCTTTCTCTCGAGCCAAAATATCCGCTTCCTTGGTAGCTAAAACATTAAATGCCAAAACCAAACCTTCGGTGGCTTCGGCCTGCAAAACATCACTATCGGTCACATTACCCAGTCCACGACCAACAATTTCTACCGCTACCTCTGGCGCTTTCATCTTTTCCAGTGTGCCAACTATGGCCTCAAGCGAACCTAAAACATCAGCCTTCAAAACTACATTCAATTTTTTCACACTCTCGACTTCTTCATCACTACCCGAAGAAACCGAGACGGTGCCACGGCGTTCCATGGCGTATTGCTTTCTAACTTTTTTCAATTCTTTGCCGTCAGCTGGAACCTGAATGACATCACCAACATTTGGCGCAACTTTAAAACCCAAAATCCTAACTGGCATGCCTGGCGGAGCTTCTTTGACCAACTCACCATTCCAGTCTTTCATGGCTCGCACCCGACCGTACATTTCTTCATTTACGGCCAAAACTTGATTAGTCCGCAATGTGCCGGACTGGATCAACATGGTAGCCACCGGCCCTTCACTTTTATTTACGTGTGATTCAATAACTGTACCAATAGCAGTGCGATCTGGATTGGCACGAATGCGATCTTTATTCATGTCCGCCACCAACAGAACCATCTCCAGCAATTGATCAATACCCTCATTTTTCTTGGCGGAAACTTCAGCAATAACTGCATCACCCCCCCAAGCCTCGGGAATAATTTTTCGCTCGCTAAGTTGAGTCAGGGTTTTTTGTACATCAGCTTCTGGTTTGTCAATTTTGTTGACGGCCACCACAAACGGTAACTTAGCTGCGTGAATAATCTTAATGACTTCGTCAGTCTGTGGTTGAACACCATCATCCGCTGCCACCACTAAAATAGCGATATCGGCAACTCGCGCACCACGCGATCGCATGACAGTGAAAGCCTCGTGGCCAGGAGTATCAATACAAGTTATCTTGCGACCCTGACGTTCTACCTGATACGCACCAATGTGCTGAGTTATGCCACCAGCTTCGCCTTCAATAACATGAGTGCGACGAATCGCATCCAGTAGCGCTGTTTTACCATGATCAACATGACCCATCACTACGATAACTGGTGGACGATCTTGCAGCATGGATTCATCCTCATCGCCCAGCAAAGTTTTCATTTCTTCGGCAGTCATTTGACCAGCGCTTACCTCAGCGTCTTCGCGCAGGACATTATAACCCAAATCTTCAGCCAAAATACTGGCTGTATCATAATCAACTTGTTGATTTAGTGAGGCCAAAATGCCATTTTTCATCAACTCCTGAATGACGATATTAACTGGCAATTGTAATTTTAGAGCAAAATCACGCACAGTGATTGCTGACGGTAGGCTAACCTCTTTAACCTTCTCCACCGCCTCCAGCTTAATTTTCTCCTCCTTGCGATACTTGGTATTCAACCGTTCTAGCTTTTTAAGCTCACCCCACTTATACATGATCTTACCTACCAATCGATCATCAACCTTAATCGCCTTGGCACCAATATCAAAACCGAGCTGGGGGAGTTTTTCCCGCAACTCGTCCGGATTAGTACGTAATCTCCTGGCTAATTCGGTAATATTCATAGCACGCTATATGGTAACTGAGCTGAGGGAATCAGTCAATTTACACGGCTATCAAATAACAATATGATGATCTTACCTGTCCCTCTTACCTGTCGAGAGTGACGGGCACAAAATTATGAATTTCTTATTGATCGATAAACCGGCTGGCCTGACTTCCCATGATGTGGTTGATCGGGTGCGACGCGCCACTGGTGTACGACGAGTTGGTCATGGCGGCACACTTGATCCTTTTGCGACTGGCCTATTGATCGTTGGTGTGGGGCGCGAGGCCACACGTGAGCTGAGTTCGTTTCTTGGCTGTGACAAAGAATATGAAGCAACTATGATATTAGGTGCCGTTTCTGATACTCAAGATCGGGACGGAAAAATTGAAACTGTCGCCGAAGCACAATTACCTTCTCTCGAGCAGCTCGTCACAGTGCTGAAATCTTTTCTGGGACGCCATGATCAAATCCCACCGATGTACTCAGCTAAAAAAATTGGCGGAAAAAAATTGTACGAACTGGCCCGAGCCGGTCAGGTGGTCGAGCGTCAACCAGTTGAAATAACAATTCACGATATTGAACTACTGACTTATGATCCACCGCGGGCAACTTTTCGTGTCCGCTGCTCGGCCGGTACATACGTTCGAACGATCGCGCATGATGTCGGCCAAAAACTCGACTGTGGTGCTTACCTTGATGAACTCCGCCGAACAAAAATTGGCGATCTAAAAGTAACCGATGCTATATCGCTCGATAATCTACCTAAGACCAATTGAATCCGAAACGATAAGTAATTTTGACTTAGTAAAGATACTTTAATAATCTTCGTGGTTGTTCATTGAAAATGGAGGAAGAAATGTCCTTTTGGGATTGGCTGTTGGCGAGATGGGAACAAAAAGTCACCGTCGAAACAGTGTCTTCATCGACTCAGTTCGTGCCGATCGGCCCGATCGGGCCGTATCGGGGCGCCTTGCAAGCAGTGACCGAGGAGCGCAAAAAGAGAACTGTTCATATTACCCGCATCGAGGGATGGCCTTGGCGACGACAACTGCGTTTCGCTCGAAATGTAGGGTTCATGACCATGATTACCATGGCTCTATTCCGAGAAATCTGGTATCTCCTAATTAACTTTATACCTAAAACGGAGCTAATTCGCTGGACAGCCACCGCCTCCTGGGTCATGCCCCCTACTTTCGCTCGCTGGCTCGATATACCAGCCTCGTTCATCTTTGGATTTGGATTAGCTTTGATTGGAGCGAATCTCCTGGAGTACCAAAAAGCTCTGCGTGAAAATTTCCGATCTAATAGACTGGCTAACAGATTAATTGACGCATTAACTGTCGGATCGTCCGCCGGACTGATTGGGGGGCTGGCTTTCATGATAACCTTCGGGTTGATTTACATATTGACCGGTGTGCAAACCAACGAACTGACCATCGGACTGATCTACGGACTGGGCGGTGGACTAACCACCGGACTGATTTACGGATTGAGCGATGGACTGATCAGTGGACTAATCGTCGGGCTGGTTATCACACTACTAACCATCGGACTGTCTCTTCTTAGTCCATTGATACTTCTTTCCATCGTCATTGTTAGCATACTCGCACCTCTCGTCTTAATCGCCTTAATTAAACGTCACACCCCTACAAGTACCTGAAAAGCACCAACCTTACCCCCGAGATCAACTCTCGGGGATTTTTATTTCTTTCTACCGCCCCTTGTCAATCAGCCTTCTATATGATAATGTATGGTCACGAATCAATTATTGCCTGCGTACAGGATTCGATAGTAGAGACGACGGTGAAACTATAACTTCTGAAGCACAAGAAATGATGAACAATGAGACTGTTCGGTGGAACTAACCTGAACTGTCATCGTCAACTCTAAATTCTTGGTATAAACAGCCGAAGCGCGACTTTCGCGATTCGATTAGCAACCGGCCAGGCCTTTCGCCAAACCGGAAACAATCATGCTATTAAGCGCAAATTCAGTTTTATCGCGCTAATAACGACGCCTATCGTCGGAATTTTGGCTGAAGAAAAATACCAAGAAATTGAATCCCGACCTCGCAGGTTTGACGAGGTTTTTTATGTGGTTATTAATAGCTTTATATGGGGGCGCGGTCGGCATCGCAATCGGTTTTGGTGTCGGCTATGTCGCCAGGAAAAAAATTGCGGTCAATCAAATTGGCACAGCTGAAGCTCAGGCGGAAAAAATCCTGAAAGAAGCCGAGGCTGAACGCCAAAAATTCATCATCGAGGGCCAAGAAAAAGCCTTGAAACTAATTGAGGAGTCTAAGCGCGAGGATGAAAATCGTCGGCAGGAACTCCGTGTTATCAAAGCCAAGCTGGAAAAAGGTGAGCAGGACTATCAGCAGCGAATGACTGAACTGCAAAAACGGCAGGACGAGCTATTCCAAAAAAATGAAAAGTTGGAGGTCGCCAAAACCGAAATCGTCAAAACCCGGGAAGAGCAGTTGCATAAGCTGGAGCAAATTGCTGGATTAACCATGGAAGAGGCCAAAGATGTTGTACTGAAAAATGCCGAAAATATCATGAGTGAGTCTTTCGCTAGCCGCATGCATAAACTGGCGCGAACTCATTATGATGAACTGGAAAATAAAGCCCGCAACATGCTGTCCTTGATTATCCAAAGGGTGGCCGCTTCACATTGTGTTGATACTACGACAACTAATGTCGTCCTACCTAATGATGAAATGAAGGGGCGCATCATCGGTAAGGAAGGTCGCAACATTAAAGCACTGGAGTTGCTAACCGGCACAGAAATTATCGTTGACGACACGCCGGAATCTATCATGATCAGTGGCTTCTCCCCGATCCGCCGCCAAGTAGCCAAGCTAGCCTTGGAGCGCCTGATCGAGGACGGTCGCATTCATCCGACAAAAATCGAAGACGCGGTTGATTTTGCCAAAAAGAATCTGGCCAAAGATATTAAAAAGGCTGGTGAAGATGCTCTATATGAGCTGGGCATTCCACTCACCGCCTTTGATCCCAAACTGATTCAAATCTTGGGTCGGTTAAAATATCGCACTAGCTACGGACAAAGTGTTCTGCGGCACTCCATCGAGGTGGCTCAAATCGCCACCCTACTAGCTCAAGAGTTGGGCGCGGATGTAGCTATCTGCAAACGCGGCGGTGTTTTACATGATATCGGTAAGGCAGTTGATCATGATGTTCAGGGTGCACATCCAGAGATTGGTTATACCATCATGAAGAAGTTCAATCTACCAGAAGAGATCTGCTACCAGTCAATTGGACACCACGAAGACGATCCAAAAACACTCGAAGCCATTATCGTTAAAGCGGCTGATGCGATTTCTGGCGCCCGACCTGGTGCCCGCAAAGCCACTTATGAGCACTATATCCAACGGTTAGAAGAGCTGGAGAAAACCGCGGCCAGTTTCCCGGGTGTGGAAAAAGCCTATGCTATTCAGGCCGGTCGTGAAGTGCGTGTCTTCGTCGAGCCGAAAGCCGTAGATGACTTTGCGGCTTACCGGCTAGCTAAAGATATTGCCATGAAAATAGAAGGTGAACTAACTTACCCGGGAGAAATTAAAGTTAACGTTATCCGAGAAACACGGGTTATCGAATACGCTAGATAATAAAAGTTCGTTCGGATCGATACCTATATAAAATAAAAAGCTGTTGAGTCTAAGGCGGTTGAGCAGAGAAGAGTTTGATTGAAATACGCTCACACCCCAAAAAACTCGGCAGTTTTTTACTAAAAACATGAAGATATTATTTTTTGCCGATATCGTTGGTCGAATCGGACGAGAAGCGGTCAAACAAACTTTACCAGGACTCAAAACTGAGTTCGCGCCTGATTTTATTATCGCCAACTGTGAAAATCTGGCACAGGGTAAAGGTATTACCGAACGAACTATTGATGAAATGCTGACAGCCGGCATCGATTTATTCACCTCCGGCAATCATCTTTGGGATCGACGAGAAATATTCGAAATTCTTTCTAACCCTCAGTATGCGGAACGCATTATACGGCCGGCCAACTATCCGCCGAGCACACCTGGAGACGGCTGGAAATTGTTTACCGTTGGCGCAAAAAAGGTCCTTGTGGTAAACTTTTTGGGTCGGGTATTCAGTGAGGTTCTCACTGACGAACCCTTCCGCCTGTTCGATAAAATCCTCGCAGAAAATGCACATCACAATCCGGCCGCCGTGCTAATAGATTTTCACGGCGAAGCCACGTCTGAAAAAATCGCCTTTGGCTGGCATGCCGATGGACGAGCCTCTGCAGTTTTCGGAACGCATACTCACGTTGCTACTCGCGACGAACGTATTCTCCCCGAAGGCACGGCCTATATTACGGATGTTGGAATGTGTGGCTTGCGCGATGGTGTTATCGGTGTAGATCGCGCACCGATTATACGTAACTTCATGAACCAGCTTCCCGTGCGGCATGAATTGCCCTCGTCGGGTGAGGCGGTCGTGAATGCGCTCTTTATCGAAATCGCCTCAGATGGAAAAGCAACCGCAATCAAACATATTACTAAATACGTTACAATTTAAGTCTAAGACCCACTAACATGAAAATGAACAAAGCTGAACTAGTCAACGTTCTCTCGGAGCAGGTCGGCGTTTCAAAAAAGCAGGCCGAGGAGCTCATTGAGACTTTCACTAAAACAGTTACTAAAACTCTAAAAGCCGGAGGTGAAGTTACCATCGCTGGATTTGGAGCGTTCTCGGCCAAGCAACGCGCCGGACGCATGGGAGTCAACCCACAGAACCCAAGCGAAAAAATCCAGATTCCACCAGTGATTGTTCCGAAGTTCAAAGCAGGTAAGGCCCTCAAAGATGCGCTAAAAGGCCGAGCCTAAAAATTGATTTAAAAAAATCGGATCCGAAAAGGTCCGATTTTTGATTCAGCCTTTCAGGCGTAGCTGCGGAGCTTGCCACGTCGCTCGCGAGCGACGTGGCTTGCCTCCGCCCATCATTAATTCGGCTGGGCAGAGATAAGCTCTAGCGGCTACATCACCTCAGCTCTTGCACCACAAATCAGAATCAGCTAGCATTTTAAGCTGGAGGATAAGTGAATGTTCATTCAACCGTTGAGTCGATTGGAACAAACACAAACCCAAGAAATCGTTCATTTGATCCCTGCCCCAAAGACATCTGCCGAGCAACGAAGAAAAATTAATGAGTATGTCCGTCTGCGATTGTCAGAAATCAGCAACTTGGCAGTGGCCAACCTAGCACTGATGCATGGACACCAACTATCTCTTCGAGAGCTACGTCAGCGCCTGGGGCAGCATCGATTCAATCTGCGTGAATTGTTCATCTTTGCTGAGATGCTCTGTCATCAAACTAGTTATCGTCGTGCGGCTCTGATTCTACGCCGCAATACCTGCGAACAAATCATCCTCTTGTTGCCAGGGACGCCAGCCGATGAATTGCTGACTCTGCTTCTCCTTTATCGTGTCTCGCGATTGTGTCGTGATTGGAACATCATCCACTTCGTACTCGAACATCGAACTGACGCTGATCAGCTAAATTGCGAACTGAGCACCTGGTAAAATATCTCCCCGAAATTTATACTTCGGGGATTTTTATTTTCTATGTCTTGAAATCACACAACAAAAGAACCCTCGGTTTAAAGGGTTCTTGATTTATTATTTCGTGGTCGATATTTCTATTTCCGAAAAAACCTTTGTAGGTTTCCAACAATATCCGAAACGGCCACCAACTCTAACTTCTCATCTGTTCGTAATTTCCACTCACCAGAATTCTGAGCCAAAGTTTTTTCTGAAATTACAATCCGTACTGGTAAACCAATCAGATCTGCATCGGCAAATTTTTCGCCAGCTCGCACACCCTCACGATCATCATAGAGCGGTTCCAATCCAGTAATCGTTAAATCCTGAACTAATTGCTCACACGTCTCTAACACCTTGGCATTAGCACCGGAATCCTTGCCAGTGACTGCGATCACCTGAGCTGAATATGGTGTGATTTCCTTAGGCCAGCAAATACCACGCTCATCATGATGCACCTCGACCGCTGAACCCAGCACTCGCGATGGTCCTATGCCGTAGCAACCCATCAACACGTCATGCTCCTGACCATCAGCTCCGGTATAAGTAAGGCCAAACGCCGTAGAAAACCGATCTTTGAGCCGAAAGATATTTCCCACTTCAATAGCCTTGCCTTCATGCATGGTACCACCACACTTCGGACAAGTATCACCGTCTGCAAACTCCGAAATTTCACGATTCTGCGCGTAGCCACATTTTTCACAGTGAAAAATAATATCTTCACCGCTTTCAGTCAGCACCTGAAATTCATGCGAGTATTTAGAAAATGCTCCGCCAGAGGCTTCAACATACAACGCAGCTAATCCGCAGCGTTGAAAGATGCGCTGATAAGCCTGCGCCGCCTGCTCATAAAAACGATCTAAATCCTCCAGATTGGCATGAAAACTATACAAATCTTTCATGCTAAACTCGCGCCCTCGCAATAAACCCGATTTGGCGCGTGGCTCATTACGAAATTTATCCTGAATTTGATATACCGCGAAAGGTAAATCACGATATGAACTAACGAATCGCTTAGCCAAAGGAGTAACAATCTCTTCATGCGTCCAACCTAATCCATATTCACGCTCACCACGTCCTTTAAACTGAAACATCACCTCTGGTCCCGGATCCGACCAACGACCGGTGGTTTCCCACAAATCCTTGGGCAACAAAGCCGGCATCAGAATTTCCTGCCCGCCGATAGCATTCATTTCTTCACGGACAATTTGTTTAATTTTATCAAGCGTGCGCAAACCGAGCGGTAAATATGTATACACGCCGGCCATAAGCTGATCCACAAAACCGGCCTGGGTCAGTAACCTCGCGTTAACCGAATCCGCATCATGCAGAACAGTTTTGCTAGTTTTACCAAATAATTTACTGTATTTCATACATTGATAATTTAATACTGATAGAGCGTACTATGGATGCCTTTAAGCGTAAAGTACTGGCCAAATATTACGAATGTTTGTTTATAGCCAGAAAACAAAAGAGTCCCTGGCACTTTAATATTTTCGGGAGTAAAATCTTTTTAGAAACTAACATAAATTGATATTTATGTGGCCCTTCCATAAAAAAGACGGACACCAAATAAAATTCTCGAATCCAGTAGTTGTGGCAATTGTTCTAGCCGTGATTAGTTTGGCGATCTCAGCCGGTGTGGCCCGCTGGTCCTGGCTTATCTTGGATGAACAAATCCAACTACGAAATGAAGTTGAAGAACTAAAAGCCCGCCAGGATCAGGTTGGTATTCAATATGAGTTTTGGCTAAATGAGTTGGAGAAAAAACTTCCAGCTGAGGCGATTGAATGAGCCGCGTAAACTGGAGTCAATAAAAAGCACCGTTTGGTGCTTAAAAGATTTTTGATCATATTAGCATGGTGCAATCACCACGAAACACCGCTAAAGATCAAATCATAACCGCATTGGATACAATGCGTGGTTGGGCTAGAAAACACCGATGATTACTCGTCGTCATCTGACTCATCGCCGTCGGAATAACTTCCGGGTACTGGACGCAATGGTGCTGGACGAAACGTCTGATTTTCACCAGAGCCCTCTGTACACACGCCCACCATAACCAACCCTTCCACCCGACTAACAACGTACAACATATAAACAGTTTCGGTGCTTTGACAACCGAACGACGGCGCAAAAAATCGGTAAGAGCCGGCAAATTGCACAAATCGATAGTTGTGCTGCTCTACGAACTCGATGACGCGAGTCTGAGTTGGTGTGAAGTAGGATGACTGCTGCCAGTCCGAGGGTGACCGAGCACCCAACAAAAACGGAACTGAAATCAGAATAGCCACGATGATAGTGCTGACACTCCTGATATTCAACATCTCAATTCTCCTGACGGGGGTTGTTGGATTCCTTCGAAACCAGATTATAAAGACCCTGATAAACTAATCATACTCAGCTAGCCAAAATAAACCAACTAAGCTTAAAAAATGAGCTTTTCGAATTGAGCTGTAACAAATCTCCGGGGGCTGTCCGCCGGTGGTGCATATGGTAATATTAGCGAGTACGAATGATAAATAGATAATTATGATCAAAAAAAATCAACCAACAGTGTATCTAGGAAGCGATCATGCGGCCTTCAAACTAAAAGAAAGCCTGCATAAATATCTGACTAAAATCGGATACAAGGTGATAGATGTTGGAGCGTTCAGTGATTCACCTTCCGATTATCCAGATTATATAATTCCAACCACAGAGGCTGCGGTAACTAAAAAAACCGTGGCCATTGTCATGGGTAAAACCGGCATCGGCGAATGCATCGCCGCTAATAAAGTACACGGTGCCCGAGCGGCTCTGGTCTATGATATCTATACAGCCCGCCTGAGTCGCGAACATAACAATGCCAACGTTTTGTGTTTGGGTAGTCAAACGACGACCAAAGATTTTTCATTAACCAAGCGGATAGTTAAAGCCTGGCTTCAGACAACTTTCTCGAAGGCGATCCGCCACAAACGACGTTTGAAAAAAATTCAAAATTACGAAAAGGGAAGATATTGATTATCTCTATCTTTTGGTCTAAATAAACTGGTTTAAAACGACTAACTAAAAATTTCATGGAACTTTGTCCGGCTATACTTGCTCAGAACGAAAGCGAATTCAAAAAGAAGGTCGAGTGGGTGCGCTCACTGGGTTTGCGTGTTCACGTGGACGCAATGGATGGAATTTTTGTCACAGAAAAAACCTGGGCTGAGCCATCTCGAATGAAACAAATCATGAATAGCTTACAATTCAACGTCCATCTAATGGTGGCAAATCCAAAACAGGCAATTCCAGTTTGGTTAATGTCAGGTGCTGATAAAATTTATTTTCACTACGAATCAACTCAACATCATCAACTAGTTATTCAAGTGATCGAAGATGGAAAAAGACTTGGCTTGGTTATTAACCCAGAAACTCCAGTTGATAAAATCGATCAGCTGCTTGATTTGATTGGCTCGGTGTTGATAATGTCGGTGACTCCCGGTCGAGGCGGACAAAAATTCAACGAAGTAGCTTTGGAAAAAATACAAAACATCAGACATCGACACCCTCAGTTACATATCGCCGTTGATGGAGGTATTAAACCAGAAAATATCGCGTCTTTAGCCGCCGCCGGAGCTAATACGGCCATAATCGGTAGTGCGTTAACTGAGGCTACTGACCCAAAAGCTGCCCAGCGGGAATTTCAACTTCAACTGAGAAAAATTGAGTAGGTCGCAACCAATATATAGATGAAAGTCCTCACTAATCTGGGG
>JAHJAU010000056.1 GCA_018813785.1 Patescibacteria group bacterium
CGCCCAGTGACAAAATTCGCACTTACTATGAGCTGCTGGCTCAGCGTTATTCAGACATTCGATCGCCTGAACAAAAACGCGCTGTCCATCTTCAGCCTTAACCAAAATCTCAACCGGCTTAACTTCAAATTTTACTGTACCTCCAGCAAAAACCGATATCGGATAGTAATAGACCAAGTAACCGATGTCAGCCGCCTTGAAACCATTGGCTTGCAGCAACCAAGCATAACAATTTAATTGCAGTCCGTAATAGCGCTGACTTTCTCCTGGTTTAGGGGCGTATCCGCGAGTTTTATAATCAAGCGGTATATAGATATCGCCTTCAACCAAACAATCATCCAGCGCACCAAATAGCGTAGCTTGACTGACCGGATCTATATATTGCAGACCGGTTCGCCAATTCCGCCAACGCTTCAGAAGCGCCTGATCGGAAACTAATTGACCACGAACTTTTCCATTAATCTCTGGTGGTAACTCACCCTGACTTCGGTATCGATCAAAGTAATCCTTGATCACGTTATCCATACCGCCCGGCAATGACGGAAAAATGGATCGAGGTAGATGTATTCCTCGTCGAAACTGCAACCAAAAACAACGAGGACAGTTTACAAAGAGCTGAAGAGTAGTCGGCGAAAGACGATAAGACATGTGTATCCTCCATCACGAATTTGATTCGAATCGAATTTTTAAGTTATCTGAATTCCGGTCAGAATGCCAACTAATCGGCCAATCAAATAACCGGCTACGCCGGCCGAAGCCGCCACGATTGTCATTTCTAGTCCGCCTCGCAGTTGACTGGTTTGGGTGACTTTAGCTTTCCAAAAACCTATAGCGAATAATCCAATCAAACTTAAACAAAAGGCAGTCAACATCGCCTGATTAATCGGTAAAAAGATAAATGGTGCGATGGGGACGAAACCGCCGAGTGTATAGGCAATCCACATTACCGCCGGTGCACCGCGAGTTTTGACCAGCTGACCTGAACCAATGCCCAATTCTTTGCAAGTCATCTCTTCCAGCCAAACATCTTTATTGGTGGTAACTCGTTTAACTAACAGCTTGATTTCATCATCAGTGAAACCTCGGTCGCGATAAATTTGCTGTAGCTCCTTGATTTCTTGCTCCGGCCGACTTTCAATCTCGGCCTGCTCGTCACGAATACGCCTCTCCAATAATTGCCGCATGGATTTAGCTGATAAAAATGTACCCGCGGCCATAGATAAAGCCTCCACAATGACGATCACTGTACCAGATAAAATAACAATACGATCATCACCGGTACCAGCGGCGATGCCGATCACTGCGCCACCCGTCGAAACAATACCATCTTCCAGCCCAAACACGAGTTCACGAATTGATGATTGAGTTTTTATCAACCGATGATTGCGATATTTCCATCGAAACATAACGCGAATTTTAGACCAAAATCTCTATAAACTAGAGCAAACTAAACAATCGATTTGATTATTACTTAACCACAGTATCACATCCCTCAACTACTTGCTTTTTTATGGACTTTATATCAGCTCGAGCGATATAATATTTTTGTATGATTTACTTTAGTAAGAACGTAATTAAAATTACAGCCGCTCTAGTTCTAGTAACTACACTACTAACCGGCCTTCCTGGAACAGCCTCGGCCACGGCTTTCAATCCAAATTATATTTTATCTGACGAGGAGATGCGTGACTCTAATGCCATGGATTTTCTACAGATAAGTAATTTTCTTAGACAAAAAGGTGGTTTATTAAATCAATTTGATATTGATGCTGTTGATGGGCTGCTAAAGGGTTCAGCTCAATTAATCGATGATGCGGCCAAGCGCTATCGGATCAACCCAAAATATATCTTGGTTCTGCTTCAAAAAGAATCAAGTATTATTGAGGTCAGTACCCCAACCCAAAAACAACTTAATTGGGCGGCGGGCTATGCGTTATGTGATGGTTGTTATAAATCAAATCCACTGGCTCAGAAATATAAAGGCTTTGCCAAGCAAGTAGACGCTGGGGCCAGCTGGATGAATTGGTATATGGTCAACGCGCCGACACTAACCTATTTAAAACAGCCTGGCCAGACTTACACTGTCAGTAGCTCTAAAATAACGCCAATCAATTTAGCTACAGCTGGTTTATATAACTACACACCACATATTCAGGGCAATAAACTGTTCTGGAATATTTGGCAAAGATGGTTTGGACAAGGAGCCGGAGAAATTCGTCTGCCGGATGGTACGTTGATTATGAACGAAGCCAGTGGTGCTCACGCCTTAATCCAGGCAGGAAAGTTTCGTCCTATCACCAATAGGTCAGTGCTAGAGTCACGCTTTAGCCAACAAATACCGGTAGTTGTTACCGAAGATGAATTTCGTTTATTAGAAGAAACCAACCCCGGACGTCCGCTGTCATTTCCTGATCTTTCATTAGTTAACGATGAAACCGGATCTGTCTATCTTTTAATCGGGAGTCAGCGCCGACCGATTTTATCGGAAGAATTGTTCAGGCAAATTGGCTTCAATCCCGAAGAAATCGAAACGGTAAACTCGATTGATCTTCAAGATTATCGACTGGGTGAACCAATTACTTTGGACGAAGCTTATCCACTCGGTCAACTAATCCAAGACAATGTAACTGGCGGAGTCTGGTATGTGGAAGCTGGTATTCGGCGAGCTATTTGGGACAAAACGATATTGCAAGCTCGGTTTGGTCAGCGCCTAATCATCCAAAAAAATACGCAAGACATCGAACAGTTCAAGTTGGGTGATCCGGTCATCTTTCCAGATGGGGCATTGGTTAAAGCACCAAACGATCCCTCGGTTTTTGTAATCTCTGAGGGTGTTCGCCGCCGTATTCCCAGTGAAGAAGTTTTTCTCAGGCTTGGTTATCGTTGGTCCACTATTCTCACCTGCAGCGATAAAGCCCTAGCCCTCCACTCTGAAGGTGAACCGTTATTATTATTTGATGAGCCGGTCGTAGCCACTTTAGTTGGTCTTAAAAATGAAAGTCGAGTAGGACAAATGATAATAAACCAAACTCCGGACTGATAATCCGGAGTTTATAGTTTATTACCTACCGATTTACTGATCAAAAATGAACTACCACGGGCTAAAGCCCGTGGTTTCTGGCTGTTCGAACTTTGTTCGTCGCCACGGGCGATACTCTCCATTCTTGGGCTGAAGCCCGGGGTTTTTCGAATGATGAATAAAATCCTGGGTAAAAAACCCAGGAAGTAATCAAACCCCAACTAACCTCTTTAGAATGTACCAACCTGCCACTGCACCCCAGGAAGGTGCCTGACCGGAAGGCAGGGTGCGAATTCCCAACTGCCGAGCGGCTTCACGCAAACCAGCTGCCCCCTCTCCAACCTGACCCAGTTGACGATTAAGCATGGGCTTCAAATCAACTTCATTGGCAATCGAAAATGGATAAGGAACACCGGTCTCTTGGCAGGCTTTTTCGACAAATCTCTTAACTGCAGCTACTTCGAAAGCAACAAGAATTGAATCCTGACAAACTTGCCTAAGTCCAGTCATGGCCGCAGTTAAAGAAATAGTTTCAGCCTGTCTGACAGCCTCAATTTCATGTCGTTGAATACGGGCTTCATAAAAAGCCTTTAACCAACCGTCAGTGGCGTCATAAACCAAAGCAGACAGGCAGTCGATTTCCTCATCAGCAGTTGTTTCGACATGAACGATAGCGAACTTGGTGTGCTGGTTTGACATCCCGACCCTCATCTTAGTAAAGCACATTCTATATAAGGTACTTAGGTAATATACCGTGACTTATTAATGGGGGCAATTTGTAAATAAAAAATCTGGTTAGCAAAAGAATAAAACAGGCCTCGACCTGTTTTATTCTGACTATTTCATTGCTATTTCTGCTCTAGCAGGATCAAGAAATAATGGGGTGTTCCATTTTCGATTGCCCCAACGAAGAGCTGACTGCCAATAACCATTGGCAAAACCACAACCATTGTGACACTGCACCGCTTGAGCTAAATATTTGGGATAACCATTGCTTTCTAAGTAATCAAGGGTCCAATTGGCTGAGCAAGACAGATCCTCAGCACATTGCAACGAGATTTTATGCAAATGATAATGAATTTGAAAATATCCTCGAGCTCTACCACCATCACCAATAGCCTGAGCGTTATTTAAAGACTCTTTCCAAAGAATACCTAATAAAACAACAGCACAGTCTTCGCCATAACCTCTAGACTTACAAATATCCAATAGTGTACCTTGTACAGTTTCAAAAGTTTGTCTTACCCCTAGGTCATCCGCATTATCGGTCAGCTGAATTGATTGTTCGGCAGCCATAGCTTCAAAAATAACCGGGGGCTGATGATTATCCCAGGTACCCAAAGCTCGATCTATCGCGACTAGAATTACTAATAATGCTAGAGCTAGGACTACGAATTTATTTCTTTTATTCTCTCCATTCATAAAAATTTAGCTAGACTTAGCAGAAAACAAAAAGACTAGCTTTAGCCAGTCAACTGCGTATTTTGCCACAAAATGACGTTCTTGTCAAGGGTGTGAAGGCAAAACGTGAAAGTATAAATAGCCTACAAACACTTTATAATTTGGATTGAAATTCGAGCCAGTTAGGTTGACTTCTTGAGTTTGACGACGTATCATGTTTCAACATGAAAGAAAGAATCAATAAATATTTATCAGCTCAGGGAATCTGCTCACGACGCGAAGCCGACCGTTTATTAACGGCTGGCCGAGTTACGGTTAACGGTCAACCTGTTTCAGTCGGCACTAAGGTTTCCTCAGACGATCAAATTGAAATTGATGGTGAACTCATAAATAATCAACCGGTTAAAATTTATATCATATTGAACAAACCGGTCGGTGTCATAACCACCACAGATCAGCGCCGACCAGATAATGTAATTAATTTTATTCATTTATCTGAACGGGTTTTCCCGGTAGGACGACTTGATGTTTTGTCATCGGGACTGCTACTCCTCACCAATGACGGTGAATTAGCCAATCGTCTAACTCACCCCCGTTATCGACACGAAAAAGAATACGATGTAACCGTTGAGCAGGCTGTAACAGATGATCAGCTCGAATTACTTAAGACTGGTCTAAAACTGGCTGATGGTCCAACCCTACCAGCTAAAGTGCGACGCTTCGATGCAAACCGTTTTCGGATTGTTTTACGTGAAGGACGTAATCGACAAATCCGTCGTATGTGTGAAGCTTTGGGGCTGGAAATTCGTCGACTCAAGAGAGTCAGAGTTCATACTCTGAAATTAGGTCGTCTCCCGATCGGCCACTGGCGTGAATTAACAAAAAAAGAAGTGACTGAATTATCATCAGATCGACCTAGTAAACAAGGCCGAATGCGTTAAACATCTTTCTTCCTGGATCTACCCGTAAAATTTTCAAACAAAAACAACCCTTGGTTAAAAACCCGAGGGTTGTTTTAAATGACCAAATAGAAATTAATCCCCAATGGCAGCGGCTTGAAATCTAACCTCACCCGACACACCGTAATGTCTAATTTTGGTTAATTGATCAATCCAACTTTCATCCTCACTAACGACATCTCGAATCTCTACCACCAGAGCAGTCAACACGTCAAAAGCCAGGGCAGTTATATAATCTGGTTCAACTCCATAACGATTAACACATTGGCTAACAAAATAATCTGCAAAGATCTTTTTGGTTTCGATAACAGCGTTTAAATGCGTAGTTGTTAACGGTTGCCCGGAGTCCAAAGATATAAAAATTATCCCCTCCTCCGCCAATCGTTGTTCAGCGACATCAACCACCTCATCACACAATCCACCGATAACCGCATCAATTTTGGCAGTCAACAAACGGTCAATCGCACCAGAAGCATACTGACGATCACAGCG
>JAHJAU010000057.1 GCA_018813785.1 Patescibacteria group bacterium
AACGCGAACGACCTAAAGTAATTGTCGCCGGCTACACTGCTTATCCGCGAGAGATTGATTTTGCTGGTTTCGCAGCTATTGCCCAGGAAGTCGAAGCCTACTTAATGGTGGATATGGCACACATCGCCGGATTGATTGCCGCCAAAGTTCATTCAGATCCTGTCCCCCATGCTGACGTTATTACTTCAACCACTCATAAGACCTTGCGCGGACCGCGGGGCGGTTTAATTCTTTGTCGCCAGGCTGATCGCTGGCGACCAACTGAAAAGAAAAATCTGGCTCAACGAATTGATTCAGCGGTTTTTCCCGGAACACAGGGTGGACCACTCGAACATGTCATCGCCGCCAAGGCCGTTGCTTTTAAAGAAGCGCTGACACCGGAGTTTGTTACATATCAAAAACAGGTAGTAGCCAACGCTCGTCAGTTGGCTGAAGCTTTCATGGCTGAAGGTTTCCGGGTGGTATCCGGCGGGACGGACAATCATTTAGTATTGGTTGATCTGACGCCGTTTAGTGTGTTCGGCCAAGAAGCCGTCGAGTTGCTCGATGCAGTGGGTATCCACACCAATATGAATATGATTCCGTTTGATGAACGCAAGCCTGCTGATCCATCTGGGTTGAGACTGGGCACACCAGCTTTAACCACGCGTGGTTTTGGTGAAACTGAAATGATTTTAATCGCTCAACTGATTGCCCGAACTCTGCGCCGACCGACCGAAGGAGAAAAATCAACCATAGCTGCTGAAGTACTCGAACTGACCAAACGATATCCAATTTATCCAGCTTTGACCTGACTGGCTGAAAAATTTCAGAACTAAAACTTGATACGACCATGACCGCTAAACTTATTGATGGCCGCAAAGTTGCCCAACGAATCAATGATCAAACCCGCCAAGAATTGACCGCGCTTGATTTTAAGCCAGGGTTAGGTGTTGTTTTGGTAGGTGAAAATCCAGCCTCCAAACTGTATGTTGGCCTAAAAGAAAAAGCCTGTCGTCGATTGGGTTTGAATTTTATGTGCTATGCCTTACCAACCGAAGCAACACCAGAGCAAATTCTTTCAGCATTGCATGAACTAAACATCGACGACCGCGTCCAGGGCATTATTGTCCAGCTTCCACTACCCCAACATTTAGACACCAACCGAATAATTGCCGCAATTGATCCAAACAAAGACGCTGACGGTTTTCACCCAGATAATCAACCTGTCGGCCCAGTGCCGGCCGTACTGCCAGCTGCGGTCATGGAACTACTACGAGAAACCGGTGAAAATTTATCCGGTCTCCAGGCAATCGTAATTGCCAAAGGAGATGTACTTTTCTCATCGCTGTCCAGACCGTTGCAACGGATCGGTATTACTACTCAACTTATTAAACCAACAGACCTATCATTGACCAATCAGGCTGATATTTTAATTGTAGCTGTCGGTCAGCCAAAACTTATTCGTAGTGAACAAGTCAAACCAGGCGCTATCGTTATTGATATTGGCACCAATAAAATAGCCGACCGGACGGTCGGTGATGTTGATGCAGACTCAGTTAAAAAAGTTGCTCACTGGCTTACACCGGTACCAGGTGGCGTCGGTCCGGTAACTGTAGCTCAGCTATTGCTAAATGTGGTGCGACTAGCCAAAATAAAAACTTTTTAAAAAAGTCGGATGATTTCAAAATAAAGTCACGAACACCTCATAAATCGCGCCCAGTGATAAAACTACGATAGTAATGTAGGCCCAAATCAAAGACACACCGAGCTTTGATTTTTTTAAAATATTTTTCCTAGTAATCGAAATATACAACCAAGAAACGATCACCGCCGTAATGCCACCGAACACCGCACCTGAAAAACTAATAATGCCGATAAAATTTTTAATGCCAATAATCACCAAACCGATTGGTACACCACATGCCAATAGCCAGGCTGGCCAACGATGCATTTTATAATCGTATTCAAACGATGATTTCAAATTAAGAGCGATAATAAAATATGAAGTAGCGACGGCCAAAAAACCAAACAGTGCGGCAAACACCGTAATACCTCCACCCATTACTGCCTTGAGTCCACTGACGGCGTCGGCGGTTGTTGCCAAACCAGTCACGCCATAAACCGCTAAAGCAAACAAGGCCGTCAAACCAGTTGCAATAAGCGACCCGATAATAATTGCTCGACGAAAACCAGCGTGGCGGCCTTTCATTATGTCCTCCATCTCCGGAATCGCCGATAATCCAGATAAAGAAAATAGAATTACACCGTAGGGTAGAAAGTAATCACCTGGGGTAAATAAAACCAAGTTGCTCAACGTCTGGTGTTGAACTGACAAAACAACGATTAGTAACAACGCCAAACCCAACGCTATTGTAGAGATAAAATCGATCTTTTCAACAAAATTAAGACCAAAATACACGATCAGGCCACCGACCACTCCCCAGCCGATTTGATAATATAGAAGCTCTCCACCGATTAAGGGCGACAAAATCAAATGTAAAAATGTACCACCAACCAAAATATAGGCGATTATTCCTGCCCAAAAACCTAATATGGTCGCAACTGCCGCCACATGTCGTGCTTGTGGTCCAATAAATTTTCCAGTTAGACCGATTAAACGTATTTTTTCTTTACAAGCCATGGCTGCTTCGGCATAAAACAAACTTTGTAATAGTTGAATGCCACCCAACACAACTAAATAAACTAAGGCCAAAACTAAACCAACCTGACTCATGGCATATGGCACACCAAAAATACCCACGCCGATAATAGTTCCGACGAGGGTGGCGACAGCCAGATAAAAATTGTTGCTTTTAGTTGCTTTCATCTTGTTTAATTATATCATGAATGTAGCTACGACTGCATTCATAGCAAAACAGCTCATTGACACCGAGGAGAAAAATAATGAGAGAAAAACCGCGAACTAGTTCAACTGGCGGTGGTCGTCCAGTGATTATCGCCAACGGCTTTTTTCCTGTGCCGATCCCACTCGGACACATCGCCGCTGTATATCAAGCTCATGGTTTTGATGCTCGAATTGTCCCGTTTGCCTTGCGCAACAAAATTGATGTTCATACTTATGCCCAAACCATTGAACAGATGGCGCGTGATGCGTACGCGGAAACCGGTCTTCAGGTCGATATTATTGGCTTGAGTATGGGTGGTATAGCTGCACTCTACGCAATCAAATTCCTGGCCGCCGCTCCACATATTCGAACTCTCATTGCAATCGGCTCGCCATTCCATGGTTCGCCTGTGGCTGCCATGAGTACCATTTCACCCTGGTTCAGCCGCACTGCCCGACAACTCGCACCGGACAGCGAATTGCTAAAAGAGCTGCGCGCAGCCCCCCGGCCACCGGAGGTACGTTTCATATCTCTGGGTGGTATCTTTGATACCATATCTCCCCTACCAACCACTCGCCTGGATGAAGCTGAAAACTATTTCTGGTTCTTTGGTCATCATGATCTGATGTTTTTAGGCTGGCTGCACTGGGAAGTTGTTAAACTACTGCTTTAAACTTCTTTACCCCCAATTAGGGGGTAATTTTTGTTAATAAACCGAGGACAAGTGCGATCAACATGCAGTTGCCGAATACTCGATCGTGCCGTAAAGTACACCTCAGAATTAAGAGCTGGCAAAAAAGCTGAGTTTAGAAAACTTCTTATGTCTGCTGAGCGCATTCCTCCACAAAATTTAGAAGCGGAGCAATCTTTTATTGGTTCGTTACTGATCGATAAGAATGCTATTTTTCGTGTGGCTGACATGGTGCGACCGGAAGATTTTTATAAGCCGGCTCATGGTGACATCCTGGAAGCTATCCTGGCTTTATATGCCAAGCGTGAACCGATAGACATGCTGACGCTGGCTAATCGTCTGCAAGAGATGGGCAAATTGGAAACCGTGGGAGGACGCACCTACCTAATGGAACTCACGACCATCGTCCCCACTGCCGCCCACATTACTAACTATGCTGATATCATTCAGAAAAAAGCGACGTTACGACGCTTGTTGTCAGCCGCTGGTGAAATAACTGGCCTAGCTTTTGAAGAAACCGAAGATGTTGATGCTTTGCTCGATAATGCCGAACAAAAATTATTTGGAGTATCACAAAAATATTTAAAGACCAGCTTCACTCCATTGAAAGATGCTCTTGATAATGCTTTCGAGCGAATTGATGAATTACATCGCGAAAAAGGAAAACTGCGCGGTATCACCACCGGCTATCGTGACTTGGATAATATCCTGGGTGGATTACAACGCTCCGACTTAGTTATCTTGGCCGCCCGTCCATCCGTCGGTAAAACTAGTTTTGCTTTGGATATTGCCCGACAAGCAGCTATTCGCAGTCGGTTACCGGTTGGCATCTTTTCACTCGAAATGTCGAAAGAGCAGCTGGTGGATCGTATGATTTGCTCTGAAGCGGGAGTTGATTTATGGCGTTTACGTACCGGAAATTTGAGTGATCGTGATGATCAGAGTGATTTTTCCCGTATTGGGCACGCTTTGGGTGTCTTGTCAGAAGCACCAATATTTATTGATGACACGGCCAATGTTAACATCATGGAAATTCGCACTAAAGCGCGGCGCTTACAAACTGAGCACGGTCTCGGATTATTGGTTATCGACTATCTTCAATTGATGGAATCACGTAGTCGAGGCGCTGACAATCGTACGCAAGAAGTAGCAGAGATTACCCGGGCCCTTAAGGGTATTGCGCGCGAACTTAATATCCCAGTAATTGCACTTTCCCAGTTATCACGAACAACAGAAATGTCCAAACCAGCCATTCCAAAATTATCGCATCTGCGCGAAAGCGGCAGTATCGAGCAGGATGCTGATGTTGTAATGTTTATCTATCGCAAAGCAGCTGATAAAAACTACAAAACAGAAGAAATTCCTTTGGATGAAAGATACATCGCTGAAATCCACGTGGCTAAACATCGCAACGGTCCTTGTGGCATGGTTAAAATGTACTTCGACGAAGCTCGGGTTAGTTTTCGTGATTTAGATAAAAAATATGTAAGCGCACAACAATTTATACCAGCGACTCAACCGCCACCGCAACAAATTCCTGTGCCTCAACAAGCTGTCACAGTACAACCACCAGCTCCTGCACCACAACAACGCGTCACTCCGGTAGGTGTAGTTGTGCCATCGCCTGGTCCTGGCAGTATGCCACCGGGCAATAGCTATAATCAGACACCGCATCACCAGACGACGGAAAATAATTCTTAATCAATTAGATAGTTTATGTTTAATAAACTCAAACAGGTCAAAGATCTTCGTGACAAGGCTAAACACCTGCAAAACATGCTGGCTGACGAAAAAGTTGAAGGATCAGCTGCCTGGGGTAAAGTCAAAATTCAAATGAATGGTAATCAACAAATACTAAATGTCGACGTTGACCCAGAATTACTAAAAGAATCTGAACAAAATAGATTACAGGACGCGATCAGAGATGCCTGCAATGATGCGGTCAAAAAAGCCCAGCGTAAAATGGTAGAAAAAATGCGCGCCAGCGGTGATCTAAACGTCCCTGGTTTAACCTAAAACCATAAAACAAATTAATATTTTCTGATGCCAAAATTTCCCGAACCAATCGAACAGCTCATTCACGAGTTAGGTTGTTTACCTGGCGTCGGTCCTAAAACGGCCGAACGTTATGCTTTTTCTTTACTGAAGCGACGACCTGAAGAACGCGAACGTCTGGCTCAAACTATCATTGAAGTCAGTGGAACTCTCACCACTTGTTCAGTTTGTGGCAATTACACAGAAAAAGACCCTTGCCACATTTGCGCTAACCCACAACGTGATCGAGCAACCAT
Organism: Patescibacteria group bacterium; assembly: GCA_018813785.1. GTDB lineage: Bacteria > Patescibacteriota > Patescibacteriia > SG8-24 > SG8-24 > JAHJAU01. Next base: position 5,811 of record JAHJAU010000057.1, read on the forward strand.
TTGTCTAGTGGCCACCGAACAGGATTTGCTGGCCATAGAACGAACTGGAGAATTTCAGGGTTTATACCACGTCTTGGGTGGTGTGTTGTCGCCGGCCGATGGTATTACTCCGACTGAACTTAACATTCGTCAATTGTTAGCCAGGTTGCAACGCGAGAGGCCGGTTGAAATTATTCTGGCTTTCGATCATACAATTGAAGGAGAGTCAACAATGTTATATCTGACCCGAATCATAAAATCTTTTGATATTCGAATTACCCGCCTGGCACGCGGCCTGCCGATTGGCAGTGAAGTCGGCTATGCTGATGAAATTACTTTAACTGACGCTCTTAAGGGACGAAGTGAAATCAAAAAAGAGTTGATCCCTGAAAAAATCATGAGTAAAAAGTAAAAGCTAAATATTATTTGGTAAGAACATCAAACCTTAATACCAAAGGTTTGATTTTTATGACATCCTCCCCGGGCTAAAGCCCGAGGTTTCCTTCCAGTTCGCAAGCTTCGCTTGCGCAAAAGCCTCCGCTTCGCTCCGGGTCACACTCATCCCCGCACTCGGCGGCTAACCACGCCGCCTTCGTGCGGGGTTTCCTGTGAG
>JAHJAU010000058.1 GCA_018813785.1 Patescibacteria group bacterium
CCCTTTGGAAAGCGATTCGGTATCGGTATAGTTCCAGAAAAAGGATATCCATTTAAGGTTGTAAATACATCACCATTAATAGCAAATTCGACCTCAGTTACACCTCGAGTAGCATTAATAGCCAAGTCAACAAATATATCACGTGAAGAAATAGTTTCTCCTTCAGTTGGTCTTAGGATATTAATATACGGTAAATTTTCTGGTAAATGAACATTATCTTTTAGAGTTGGAGGTGTTGAGTTTTCTAATTCTAAATCAGACTTTTTAATCCATTCTGAGATAGCTTTTTCCCAAAACTCAAACATTGGATCTTCTTCTGGTTTTTCTGGACTTGAACCAAGTGGATTTTTCTTATCAATAAAATACAGAATAGAATGAGGAACACCAAATCCTTTTTCTATAATTAAATCTTCAGGTGTATATTCAGTCGCTAATAATCCAGTAATACTGTCTATTTTTAATATAACCTGCGATTGTTTATTTCCATCTAGGATTGGTTTACCAGTCTCAACAGGTTCTGGAATAATAAATTCTTCATAGGTTGAATTAGCCAGAGCCTGACGCATATAACTATTCCAAATTGGTGCAGCTACACGACTACTATCAGCACCACTTTTCATTTCTTTTCCATTTGAATTACCTACCCAAACTCCAGTTACTAAAGATGGAGTATATCCGATAGTCCAAGCATCTTTGTAACTATTAGTTGTACCAGTCTTGACCGCAGTTGGTCGATCGCCTAATTGAAGATATGAATTTAAGCCAAAAATGTAAGCACGAGAATTATTATCAGACAAAATAGAATTTAATTGACGTGTTGCTTGTTCAGTTAATACTCTTTTCCCTTGAGGTGGTATGGAATTATCAATAATTATTTTTCCATCATGATCCTCAACTCGAAGTACACTTCGTGTTGGGATAAATAATCCATCATTAGCGTAGATAGAGTAAGCTGAAATGTGTTCGATTGGTTTAACTTCAGCTCCTCCTAAAGCAAGTGACAAACCAAAGCGATCTCGATCATTCAAAGTACTATAACCAAATTGAAGAGACTTATTGATAACTTCATCAATCCCAGCTAAATAAAGCATTTTAACTGCAGGAATGTTTAGTGATCCGGCTAATGCTTCACGTACAGTTACTGGTCCACGTTCTAATCCATCATAATCTTGTGGAATATATGGATTCGCTCCCGCACTAAATTGAGTTACCACATCGAATAATACTGTATTGGGAGTAAATCCCTTTTCAAAAGCAGTTGAATAGATAAGTGGTTTAATTGATGAGCCTGGCTGACGTAAACCAAGTAAAGAATTATATTTTCCACTTATCTCGTCATTAAAATAATCAGCTGAGCCAACCATGGCTAGAATGTCACCACTTTTAGGATTCAATGAAAGTAAAGCTGCATTTGTAGCATTATTTTTTTTCAATTCCTCGTAGTTTTCATTAATAATTTTTTCAGCCAATGCTTGTTTTTCAACATCTAGTGTCGTGATTATTTTAAGGCCATTTCGTTCGAGCATTTGTTCACCCAACTCATTTGCCAATTGCTCACGTACATAAAAAACAAAATGAGGTGCAATAATATTGCCAGATTTTGATTGAATACGATCTAAAATATTATCATTTTTTGCTTCTTCAGCTTCTGTAGTGGTGATATAACCGAGTTCAGCCATATTATCCAAAATCCAGCGCTGACGGGCGAGTAATTCATCTGTATGACTGCCATATGGAGAAAGATAAGTTGTTGATCGTGGCAAGGAAGCAAGTAGAGCACTTTCAGAAAGACTAAGATTAACTGCTGTTTTTCCAAAAAATGATTCAGCTGCCGATTCGATACCATAAACTACTGAACCGTAAGGTATCTCATTTAAATACATTTTTAGAATATCGTCCTTGTTGAAACTTCGTTCGATTTCAATGGATAATAAGAGCTCTTTTAATTTTCTAGTATAAGTTTTTTCTGGTGTTAGTAAGGCATTTTTTACTAATTGTTGGGTGATTGTTGATCCACCCTGTAAGCGATCTCCACTAACTAAATTTTTAAAAAAGGCCCGTGCATATCCAGTAACTTTGAAGCCCTTATGCGAGTAAAAATCACGATCTTCAGCCACGATTGTAGCGTTACGAACGTTCAATGAAATATCATCTAAAGCAACAATAGTTCTTTTTTCTACTCCATGAACTTCATATAGCAAAATTTCTCCAGTTCGATCGTAAATTTTTGTTGTTTGGGCGATAGCCCGATCAGTCAACTTATTTGGGTCAGGTAATTCTTGTATAACCCAGGCGTAGACAACCAAAGTACCGATTAAACCAGCTAAAATCAAAGCAATAATGATAGTCGGTAAATAGGTTAGAATTTTTTTGAATTTTGATCGGTTATTATTGTTGTAAGTTGTTGTTCCATGTTTTTTCGAGCGACTAAAAAAACTGACAAAAAACCTAAAAAGACGGCCGAATAAGTTTGGTCGTTTATTTTGATGAATATTTTGTTGAATCGTAAATTTCTTTATTTTTTGTTCCATATTCCGGTCAAACAAACGATCTTATTAAACTGTCTGAGTTAAATCAAAATTAACCTCGGAGTAGTTTGGCTGCACCGAGAATAGTAGCATCGTGTAGTAGAATCGATTTGGTAATTTTGGTTGATCTTAGTTTTTGGTAAGGGATCAAGTGACGAAAATCACGATGTAGAACCCTCCAAAGACCCTCCAGACGTGACAAGCCTCCTCCAACGATGATGATATCAGGATTTAGTGTTAGAACGATGTTAGCGCATCCTATGGCGAAGGCTCGTCCCGCTAGATCAATTATTTTGATCGCTTTTTTATCACCTCTTAAAGCTAGTCGTTCTAGATCTTCTGATGGGAATGGTTTTTTGTAATACTGATTAATCAAACGCTTGAGACCAGTACCAGAGGCTAGACTCTCTAAACGCCCAGATAAATTTAGGTCATTAATCGTTTTATCTTCCTCTAGAGAAATAATCGTATGACCGATTTCACCAACGGCGTTATCTCGCCCGCGGTAAATTTGTTTATCGATAACGAGTGAACCACCAACCCCTGTACCAAGAGTGATACCAAAAACATTTTTATATTCTTGACCTTGGCCATAAAAGGCTTCTCCTAAAGTAAAGCAGTGAACATCATTATCGATAGCTATTGGCACCTGAAAGTGTTTTAACTCTCGTTTAAAATCGATGTTACGAAAAGTTGGTGGAAAATTAGCTCCCTGAAAAAATATTCCTTTTTTAGGATCAGTAGTACCAGCAATTCCAAGACCAATGTTATTAACCTGTGGATTCCAAACAGATTCAATAGCTAATTTAATCTTTTTTAAAATATCCTTTTTGCTAGTTTTTTGGCTTTCTTTAGTTATAAATCTTTCTTTTCGAATGATTTTTTTACCTTTAACTAAACCAGCCACAATTTTTGTGGCACCAATATCCACACCAATTGTGTATATAGTGGGCATTAAGTGTTTTTAGTGTAGGAATAAGTATGCACATTTTATCCCTTTTTTGCGGATAAAAAAACCATTCTACCTGGGAATAATTTATTCACACGGTCATCTGGATAAAAAGTTACTTGTTTTAGCCAGTAAAGAAATTAGAATTAAGCTTTAATTAAAATCAAAAACACCTTTTTAAAGGGTGTTTTAGTTTGGAGGCCAGAGCGGGAATCGAACCCACGAATAAGGGATTTGCAGTCCCCTGCCTTACCGCTTGGCTATCTGGCCAATATACCGGCGGCTATATTTTTATCATAAATTAACTGGTAGAGCAATATGCAATGATTGAATTGTCCCTTCTTTACCCTTTTATACTTGGTTGCTTTTATATATGCTAGTGTCAGCAATCGATAGTGTTAGTTTATAAATATATGAAAAGACGACTTATTATTATTGATGGTCATGCTTTAATGCATCGAGCTTGGCATGCTTTACCACCTCTTACCGCTAAAGACGGAACAGTAGTTTCCGGTGCCTACGGTTTTACCATGATCTTACTTAAGGCTATTAAAGAGTTGAAGCCAACTCACTTGGTCGTTACTTTCGATTTGGCTGGTCCGACCTTTAGACACGAGGAGTATGAAGCTTATAAAGCCACACGTGAGGAGAAGCCAGATGAATTATATGAACAGTTTCCGATTGCTGAGGAGATCTTAAAAGCAATGAACATCCCAGTTTATACTTCTCAGGGTTTTGAAGCTGATGATGTTATTGGAACCATCGCCAAGCGGGTTACTGACGAAACCGAAGACATGAAAGTAATTATTGTGACCGGTGATAAGGACACACTTCAACTAGTTGATGATCGCACCGAGGTTTATACTTTACGTAAGGGAATGACTGACACAGTGCTTTATGATCGAGCCGGTGTGCTGGAAAAGATGGGTATTCGACCCGATCAGCTGATTGACTATAAAGCTTTGCGTGGTGATCCGTCGGATAATATACCCGGCATCAGGGGCATTGGCGACAAAACCGCCGTTAGTTTGTTGCAAGCCTACGATTCTTTGGAAAACTTATATTCAATTTTAGAGAGCGGTAATACCGGCGATATAAAAGATTCTGTTTTAAAGAAATTGATACAAGGGAAGAAAGATGCTTTCATGTCACAAAATTTGTGTCGGATTCGCTGTAATGTGAATTTAGATTTCAAATTAAAAGACGCCGAATATCAGCCCGTTACACGTGAGATGGTTAAAGACGTGTTTGAGCATTATCAATTTAATCGTTTATTAACACAGTTACCAAAAGCGAGTTCAGAGGAGGATAAAAGAGCTGTTGGTCAGATTGGTTTACTTGAAAAACAGGCCGATGATTCAGAAGTTAAAGCTGAAAATAGTTTGGTAGCTCCGGACAATCAAAAGGATTTGCCAATAATTTCTGATATTTCATCTGTCCGGACTTTTTTAACAAAGATGATTCAAATAACACCGATGACACCTTTAGTCTTTAAAACTTTGACTGAGGGTATTAGTTATTTTGGTTCAAAGATTCAATATCTGGCGGTAGGAAGCGGATCTGATATTAAGGTTATCGCTGGATCAGCATTGTCAGCAGTTAAAACAGAGTTACAGAAACTTTTTGGTGACGTTCAGCGTGAATTGATTTGTTATAATCTCAAACAAGAAATTAGCACTTTGGTTGATATTAATATAACGATCGCCGGCCGACCATTTGATTTAATGATTGCTTCTTATCTACTTCATGCCGGTGAACGACGACATAATTTGTCTTCCATATTGTCATTTCATTTTAATATTTCATCACCTGAAAAAGATTTGACCGAAAGCGAAAAAATCCACCGCCTTCTGACCGAAGTTTCACACTTCACATCATTAGCCAGTGGGTTTTCGGAACAATTGAATAAATTTGGACTAAAGAAGATAAATGATGAGCTAGAAGTTCCCTTGTCTCCGGTACTGTCTCGTATAGAAAAAAACGGTGTTCGGTTAGATATTAAATATCTGCAAGAATTATCGATCGAAGTTGGTCAAAAAATTGATAACTTAACCAAAAAAATTTATCAGTTGGCCGGTCAGGAGTTTAATATAAATTCACCCGGACAATTAAAAGAGGTTTTATTTGACAAGCTAGGGCTGTCAGTTCTTGGAATTAAAAAAACCGAAAAAGGTAAAACGCTATCTACAGCGGCATCAGAACTAGAAAAAATTTGTGATCAACATGAAATTATCAGTCTGATTTTAGATTATCGCGAGCTGGCCAAGCTTAAGTCAACCTACATTGATGCTTTACCACCGCTTGTTGATCCGAAGACTAATCGCATTCATGCTGATTTTAATCAGACTGTGACCGCCACGGGTCGTTTATCTTCGTCTAACCCGAACTTACAAAATATACCAACCGCTAGTACTGAATATGGTCGGAAGGTTCGAGATGCTTTTATTGCGGAAAACGGTTATACGTTACTGGCAGCTGATTATTCACAGATTGAACTGCGTATTGCTGCTCACATTGCCAAAGAAGAGGTGATGATCAAATCTTTTCATCAAGGTGAGGATATTCACTGGCGGACAGCAGCTGAAATGTTTGGTGAGGATAAAGCGAAAGAAAATCGTCGTATCGCCAAAGCAATAAACTTTGGCATTCTATATGGTATGGGTCCGCAACGTTTAGCCGCCAGCGCAAATATCAGTTTGCAGGAAGCCAGAAATTATATTGAAACCTACTTTGCTCTACATTCCGGTATTGAAAAATATATTTGTAACATTAAACAGCAGGTGGCTGAAACAGGTTATGTTGAAACAATTTTTGGTCGCAAGAGATTTTTTCCTAATTTTCATTTATTGAATTTACGCGAACGAGCCGAAGCAGAACGACAAGCGGTAAATATGCCAATTCAGGGCACCTCAGCCGACATTATAAAAAAGGCGATGATTATGCTCGATCGTAATTTGACTGATGAGTTTGGTTATTGTTCCAAAGCCAGAGTCAGGATGATTTTACAAGTTCATGATGAACTTGTCTTTGAGGTAAAAAAAGATTTAGTGCAAGAAGTCATTCCAATTGTACGAAATGCGATGGAAGATGCTATAAAATTATCAGTTCCAATTGTGGTTGATTTTAAATCAGGTCAACGTTGGGGCTCTATGAAAGAGCTGGATTGAAGGGTTGCTACTCCATTTTTGGGTTAAAGATTATTTTTTATTTTGTAGCATCAGATTGACATAATCATCTGTGCTATTGGACACCGCCTCGAAGCTCGTCTAAGCTGAAAGAATTAATGCTATGAAAAAATTTAAATTAACAGCTTTTCATGTTGGCAACTCACTTAATCTTAGCTCAATTGAGCGGAAAAATCGTGAGCATCCTTTATTGAGACGGGAGCGCAATTTGCTGCTTTTTCAATTATCAGCCAGCAAATTTGTTGGTGTATTTTCGTATGGTGTAGTGGCAATTTTGGGGGCCGAAAGCGAAGCAGAGACAGCGCGTTTAGTGGCAGCTTTTGGTGATGAGATGGATAGTCAAATGTTAGAACCGGAAGAATATGAAGTGATCGTTGATGAGACCGCTACGGAAACCGTTGATTTTGAAAGTATTCATTTGAAGGATTTGGATCCGGAAAAAATTTTGCTTTCATTTTTGGCCGCATCACAATCAGTTGTGATTGATTATCATGAGAATCTCGTTGATCAAGCGCTCGTGAAATTTGAAAAAGTTCATCGTAATCTAGCTGAGCGGGGCAAACTAGTGATGACCTCACGTCAAGCCATGAAAGCCATTGGCTTAGGTGGTAATACGGTCAGTTCGATTATTGGTAAGCTGGCGTTATTGGATAAGCCCGACATAACTTGGGAAGAGGAATCAGCCGAGCGATTACACGCGGCTTTGAGACGACAATTTGAATTAGATAATCGTTTCAGTGCTCTGCAATTCAAGATTAGTTTTTTGCAGGACAGTTCTAAGACAATGCTAGAGGTTTTACAGGATCGTAAATCAGCCATGTTGGAAGTTATTATTATTGTGCTGATTGCCATGGAGTTTTTATTTTTCTTATACGCGGAATTGGTTTAAGTCTATGCGGTTTTTGATATACGGAGAGGACACCTATCGCTCTAAAACGAAGCTCGCTTTGCTGCGAGCTAAGTTTAGATCGGACCGCGATCCATTAAGATTGAATGAACAGTTATTACAGGTTGACTCGACAAATGTTGATGCTGTCGCTGAAGTACTTTTTTCCTCTCCTTTTTTAGCCGATCGAAAATTGGTTATTCTAGAAAATTATTTAAGCTTGAATAAAAGTGACCAGAAAAAGCTGGTGGATTTATTGGCTGGTCAGCCTGACAGCACAGTCGCGATATTTTATCAGTCGGATAATACTTTTAATGTCAGCGATTCACCTTTATTTGATGAGTTAAAAAATCAGAAGTTTACTGAAGAGTTTAAATTGTTTAATACTGAACAATCAATAAATTTTATTGCAGCTGAGTGTCATAAATTGGGAGCAAGAATCGAGAGACAAGCTTGTCAGGCCTTGGTTTCTGCTATAGGTACCAACTCTTGGGCATTACATCAGGAAGTGGCTAAACTGTGTGCCTATGCCAAATCAAGCGGCCTAGAGTTAGTTAATTTGGCGATGATTAAGGAATTGGTTTCAGGGAGCATCGAAGATCATTTGTTTGATTTTTTGGACGCTTGTATGCAGGGAAAAGCAGCAACAGCAGTCAATCTTTTGGAGCATATAGTTTCCACGGGTACAAACGAGTTACAAATTTTAGCCATGCTTCAACGCCAAATCAGTTCGCTTGTCGGGGTCAAGGATTTGCTTGAGCGTGGAATTACCGATCGTAACGAAGTGGCCCGTCGGCTTGGGATTCATCCGTATCCGGCAGGTAAGATCATGGTGGCCGCACGGTTCGTGTCCAATCAACATCTTAAGGCACTAATGAATGATTTATTAGAGATTGAATATCGGTTCAAAACTGGATTTGGTCGGATCAAGGTTGAATTAGGTTTATTCACGACTAGGATAGCGAACCAGCAAGCCCAGTAAAAACAGAAAGTTTTTAAAGCTTAATTAGGCTTTTAAAACATGCACATCGGTGTGCATTTTTTTCATATAAAGATGCATAATGGATGTAGTAGCTGAACAAGCTACTTGCCAAGGAGGATCAATTGCACCTTGTTAAAATGTTATCGCGGTTGTTGGTTTTGCTGGTATTTCTCTCTTTGAGCATATCTGTACACGAGTGTGGTCACTATGTAGTCACACGAGCTTACGGAGTTCCAGTCGAGGAGGTTTGTCTAGGAGAAGGGCCGGTTGTTTTCGAGACTCGGTTGCCTGATGGAGCAATCTTTTATCTACGGGCCATCCCTTTTTCCGGCTATGTGCGACCAAATTATTTTATCGCCTCTCTTACACTTTCAACTGTGGACTATATTGTTGCCTATGGAGCAGGGATATTCTCTACGATACTGCTATCTTGTCTGCTTTTTATACTCTTGGCAGTAATGGGTGGTGTTTCGGCCAATTTTTGGTCAGCAGTATGGTTTGGATTGCGCCGTACTTTGGTGGTTGTTCTGTTGTTTCCCTGGTGGCTTCTATCAGGGATTGTGACGTTTCGATCATTACCCATGGCTATAAACAGCTTTCCTTTTCGTGTCATATTAGCTTTTTCTGGAGGACTCGGATTAGAGATTAGAACCGACCAAGGAGATCGAAAGATTATTCACTACAGGCTTCTGTGGATTGGCATGTGGTCAGTTGTACTTCTGTTTATTTCGTTATTTGGTTTATTGCCGGTTTCTGGCTCCAGCGACCCGGCGATGATGTTGAGATTGGGATTGTCTTTGCTTAAGAATCCCCTACCACTTGATTCGCTAACGATTACCTTGGTTTGGTTTTCTGCTTTGGTGGCTCTGCTGATCTCTTTTCTTTTGCAATCAACCCTACAATTGCTGCTCCTTTTTAGAAGAAAGGGTCGTGTTACGACCAAAGAAGACAAGTTAGACGACGGGCAACCTTAATCAAACGACCAGCTGGTCGTTTTTTATACGAAACGCTTAATTAAAAGGCGCCAGCTTCATAATATTCAGCAAGCGATTGTATTTTTTTCTTTTACTGCTACGTTAAGTTTAAGGTCTTTCAATTTAAGAATAGATAGGAGGCTCCGGTGATTGGTATTTTGACGACGCTAGCAGTTCTTGGTCTGGCTGTTTTTGTTCATGAACTTGGTCATTTTTTGATGATGAGGCGAAACGGCATCCAAGTAGATGAGTTTTCTATTGGTTTTGGTCCCAAGGTTTTTTCATGGGTTGGTCGCAATGGCACTACTTATAATTTGCGAGCCCTACCCCTTGGAGGATTCGTTCAACCGAGACAGAACGGACCAACCTCCATGGCTGAAGCTAAGCCCTGGGTTAAGTTTAAGGTGGCTATAGCTGGGTCAGTGATGAACGCACTTTTTGCCATGGTGGCTTTGATCATTATGATAGTCGTTCATCCTTCGTTTCCACTATTACACCACCCGTGGATTGTTTGGTTGCCAGAATCACTCCGTCCAGCTGCGATGGTCTTCGTATTTTCTTTTGGATTAACGGTCGCCACTCCTCCATTTTTTTTCTACCTTCTAGTGACCAGATTTTTGGCGCTAATGGGTGGCATGGCCGGACCAATAGGAATTCTTCAAATGGGTAGCCGTATCGGCCATGGTGGTGAAATGTCAGCCGGCGTAATCTTTATCGCCGCTCTATATTTTTTCTGGTTCATCAATGTAGGTCTCGGTGGTTTCAATCTAATGCCACTTTTTCCACTAGATGGCGGACATTGTATGCGGGCTCTTTTAGAAAAGCTGGGAGCTAAGCCGACCGGTAGGATTATTCAGTGGTTTAGTTTAATCACCGCCACCCTGATGATTATCTTGGTTATTTTAATCTGTGGCATTGATATTCTGCGCTTGTCAGGTTTTATAGCGCCTCTTGGTTAATCGCAAAACACGCCTTTTATTGGGCGTGTTTTTTGTCCATCCTTAATTGATTGCGAATTTCTTCTATTTCAGTTTGTTGACCAGTCTGGATTTAATTCGGGCAACAGTGTTCTTTTTTAGAACACCATTTTGGGCCGCTTTGTCGACAGCTCTAATGATATCCTTAGCCAGTGCTTCAGCCTTTTTTAAATCCCCAGACGCAATAGTCTTTCTTGCCAGACGGCGAAGGTAGGTAATATGGTCTTTGACCAACCTATTACGTTCCGTCTTCTTTTGCGTCTGTCGCAATGCTTTAATAGCTGATTTTTTTATAGGCATATTTCAGTCACTACATGTAGCTAATTCTTGGTAGTCTGCACGAAGAGTAGCGGATTATCTGGGCTTCGTCAAGCCTTTACCTTCGGTTTATCTGTATCCGATACTTCTTCTAGTAATTGAACTTGATCAAGCTTACCGGTTAGCTTTGCATAGCCGGAATGTACGCTATCCATTGCTCCTTTCGCATTGGTAACGTGTCTGGATAGAACGCCTAGAGCTTCACCAAATTTTTGAGATTCGGACTGAGTACCTTTTAGAATATCCCAGATTTTTTGTGCCTGTTCTTGCAGTTTGGTTCGTTCCATGCCCATCAGAATAACTCGGAGAAAGTTAAAAAATCCATGGGGCGAGGTCATGAGTACATTTTTTGTTTTTGCATAATCAAGCAGGTTGGATTCATCATCGGTTAGGATATGATAGTAGACATTTTCTGAAGGAACATACATTACTGCGAAATTTACGGTTCCTTCATCGGGTAGAATGTATTTTTTGCTGATATCGTCGATGTGTCGTCTAACAGCTTTATTGAATTCTCTAAGAGCGTTTTTACGCAAATCTTCAGTTTCTGCTCTAACCAGCTGTTTGAAATTTTCTAGTGGAAATTTAGAGTCAATTGGTACTAAGCCAGACTTCATTTTAATGAGAGCGTCTACCGTACATCCATCTCGAAATTTATACTGAAGCTCGTAGTGATTAGGCGAAAACACTTGGGCAAGCATGTCAGCCAGAATTTGCTCTCCAATATTACCTCTTAGTTTAGGGTGGAGCAGCTCACTAAACTCTTCGAAGCCCTTAAATCTTTCTTGTACTGTGCCTAGTTCCTTGTGTACTGACATGATAACTTGGGCAGCTTTATCTAGTCGTAGGTTTAAGCTGTCAGTTGCTTTGTCTAAGCGCTCATTCATACCCAGCATGTTTTGGTTGAGCATGATGAGACCTCGATCATTGGCCGTATTTTCTTTGAGGTTTTTTAATGAAGCGACAAGTTTGAGCATTAACAAAATCGCTACCATTCCGATAACAATTGTGACGATAAGTAATATAGTGTTCATAGTATTGCAAGTATAAAGCAGCTTTCGATCGACGAGAAGTAAAAGAGTGGATAACAAGCGCTTAATGTTAGTCTAGTTTTTGGGCAGATTTCGTAGTATAATATTGTACGACCCTATTTTCTAGCTTAAAAGAGAGGAAAGATTAGATTTATTGCAGATAATCTTGCCGGTAGGAACATATAGTAAAAAATTTCTTCTAGTTGCCATCACCTCTTTCCAAGGTTGTGGGTAGCTGTTATACTCTGGGGCGCATGTCCCTGTAGCTCAACTGGATAGAGCAGATCTCTCCTAAGGATAAGATGGGGGTTCAAATCCTCCCGGGGACACCACCTAAGCAGTTATCAAAATCATGTCGGAAACTATCAGTAACTAGGGTTATTAACAAAGGTGAATAACCTGTTAGTAGTGTGGATAGATTGATTCTGATAGACTGCTGTGTGATTAGCATCAAAAGATATTTTGAGCAGAATTATTTGGGCCCGTAGCTCATCTGGTAGAGCGCTGCGTTCGCATCGCAGAGGTAAGGAGTTCGAGTCTCCTCGGGTCCACCAACCCACAAAGTTCTTTTTGGGATGAGTAAAATTTTTTCTAAAATAGTGAAAATCTATAGAGTGAGCTGGAAGAAGGGCGTGGTAATACCACGCTTTTTAGATTCTAAGCCAAGCCTGTTCTTTTTAGATCCAGCAGTTATGAAAAGCAAACATCGTTTTTACTAAGAGTGAGTTTTAGTACAGATCTTAGTAAGTCTGACCTTATGTAGGTTGAAGGAGCCGGCTCTACGCCTGGATTTTTTGCTTATCAAATCAAGGTTAATCTTAGCAGCAGCTCGAGTTGTTTTATGGATTTACAGAAAGCTACTAAGTCGGCTGTCTTATTTGTTGTTGATTTAAATCAGATTTTTGTCGCGATTACCTATTTGTTTCGCGTGAAACAGTCGAGAGTTTTTCATCTAAGTTGCTTGATAGATTATCCATGAAGTACGTAGTTGTGAGACTGTGAATTACTTAGCCAAGTAGTTTTTTATCTTCAAGGTGTGCGGTTTAATATATATTTTGCATGTTTGTAATCACGCTAAGTTTTTTATTCATCATTCGAAAAACCCTAGGCTGAAGCCCAGGGATGGAGAGTATCGCCCGTGGCGACGATCAAAGTTCAGACAGCCAGAAACCACGGGCTTTAGCCCGTGGTAATTCATTAAAAGTTGCGAAAAGAAAACCGTTGGTCATTAGTTTTTATTGAAGTATGTGGCGGTTGCTCGGTTTTTCAGTTTGAGAAGTCCGCTAGCAGATAGGAAAACATCCAGTTGTTTCACGTGAAAGATTTTTGTGTCCGAAGGCTGGGGTTTTTATTCAAAAGTAGGTAGTCGATTACGAAAATAGCGTTAATTTTAAAGCTAAAATTTAAAATTATTTATATTAAATAAGTATTTTACGACTCAATAGTAAACCAGTGTAAAATCTATTAAGAAATTTAATGTAAGAGCGTCACATGTGGTTAGACTGACTTTACAATTACAGTCCATAAACTACCTAAAAAGAAAATAGGTTGAGTTTTATAAAATTGCATTTTTTCAGGATGACAGTGTTGCACATTTCCCTCTCATTAGCTCGGATGTCAATTCGAGCTCAAAAAAGTCCAGATTTTGTCCGGTCGGTGTGTCTTGATAAGATTTTTTGTCCGTTAACGAGCCAAACCAGCTGTCTAGGAGCAAACTACTACCCCCTCATGTTTCACAAGCGAGGTGGTTTATCTTATTTGGAGTTGAGCAGTTTTTGCAGACCAGGTTTTAGAGAGCTGATAAAATTAGCGATCTATCAGGTTTTGTTAAAATTTCTATCTGGCTAATAGTGGTCTTGATCACGAACGAACAGGAGAGGAGCAGTAAGAGCAGGAAATCAAGTAAAAGTTAGAGTTTTATGCAGGTGGCAAGAGCGCTGAATCTAATTATACACAATGAGGCTGACGAACATTTTTAGCTGTGGAAAATTAAGCTTAATTAGTACTTATGCACGCGGATAATGTTATTAACAAGCAAAAAAGCTACGCACAAATTTAAATTTGGCTTAGTAAACAATAAAAATGAATTAAAAATATCCACAAGCATATTTTGACGTTAGGTGTTTTTTATAATATAATGATAGTAGAAAAATAATAAGGAGGTTGTGTACTTTCGAGCACACGTAAAAAAAATAAAACCATGAAATTGTTGAAAACAAAAATTGGCCTTATCGGCATGATTGTGGCCTTTTTTATTATTTCAAAAAACATATTTTTTGCGCCCTCTATTCTGGCGATGAGCTCAGAAAATTATAAAATATCTAAAGACGCACTGAACTTTGGCGGTAATAATTCAACCTCGGAAACCTATATTGCCGACGATGCCCTGGGTGATATTGCTTCTGGAGAAAATATGACCAGTGAAACTTACGCGGTCTGCTCTGGTTTTCAGTGTATGGGCGAAGCGGAGTTTTTGAGCTTTTCAATCACCCAAGGAACGGCTAAACCCGGCTCCGCTGGTGCTGGCATTAATCTGGGAACTCTAACCACATCAAGTGTAACTACCTCGGATGGCTCGACAGTCAATTCGCTTTTTATTTTAGCCGAGTCGAGTGGAGATAATGGCATTGTTATTACAGTTAAGAGCGATAATGCAGGTTTAAAAAGAGCCTCAAACCCGAGTGTGGTGATCAATTCATCAACCGCAAGCTTGACGGCCAGTAGCGAGGGTTATGGTTTGTGTGTTTTTTCAGCTGACGAAGGTTCCACCAGCCCCACCACATTTGATGCCGTCAATCCTTACAACAGCGGCTGTGATAAATCAGCGGCTCATAATGTCGGATTGGTTGATAGCACGTCCAGAGCCATCGTCCAGGCCAGCGGTGATTTGAAGAATGGTGACGCCGAAATCTTACTTAAAGCGGCTATCGCATCGATTACCAGGGCCGGCGATGATTATCAGGATAACTTAACGTTTATTGCTACGACGACGTATTAAAACATATTAGTTTTGCCGGCGGAATGGCTGTCGTGTCGCCTGATGAACATTGTTCTCATAAAGAGTTCACTAGGCGACACGGGAGCCAATCCCACGAAATCATGCATAGCTCTAATTTATTGAGCAGATCGGTTCTCGCATTATGGTTCGGACGGGGGGTAAAAGATTAATCCGAAACATGACGCGGGATCTAATCTCGCAATAATAAAAATCAAAGGTCGATATATTCTTCCCAAATGTCCGTTACCGCCAATTTAGTGCGGTAGGACAAGGATCCCAGGAGGAATGAAGGGGGAATTAACCCCCAGCGGATTCAAATTAAATAAAAAATTAATCACTCTATTGAACACAGTGTTCGGATTCGCTCTTTTGACCAAAGCTAATTTGGGCCGAAAGAGTTGGCTAAATTGAACATGAAAATTTCATTAGAGTAGGAGAAAAACATGAAAAACAAACTATTCAACTTAATTGTTCGAGCCACAGCCGTAGCGACCGTCGCGTCGTCTTTGGCTATGGTTATGCCAGCTCGCGGCGCTGACTTGGAAACCATGTCTGACACCATGACTCGGCTGGAGATCACTACCGCAGCCGATCATGACGTCCGATTTGTAATCGCCAATGTGTTGGGCGCAGTCGGTGATGAAATCGCTATTTCATTCGACACAGATTTTAACACAGCTGCCATTGTGTTCGGCGATGTTGATTTGGCTTACGACGCCGATGGCACATGTGTCACCTTCTCAAACGAGCTTACGATTGCCACCGCGGCTGGTGACAATGCTTGGGGTGCCGCTATGGCTGCTGACGTCCTTACTCTGACGCATCCAACCAACGCCGCCAATGGTGACATCCCAGCCGACCGTTGTGTTCAGGTTCAGATTGGTACTAACGCTGCCGGTGGTTCCAACCAGATCGCCAATCCAGGAACGGTTCAGACTTCCTTGATTGAAATTGTGACCGTTTCTGATGCTACAGGTGATGCTGGTTCTCTCGCTGTCTCCATCGTTGATGATGACCAGGTGACCGTGACCGCCAATGTTGACCCAACCTTGACGTTCGACATTGACACCTCAACCACCACCAGTGCTAACACCGACGCTGAATACACGGTTGACTTCGGCACGTTAAGCACGACCGGTGTATTCTCGGGTACTGGTTTAGTCAACTACATCATGTTCGACCTCAGCACCAACGCCACCTCAGGTGCGATTGTGACCATTCAGAATGCCAATGGTACTTCTGGTATGGTTTCTACCTCATCCAGTGAAACCATTGCTAACGCTAACA
Source organism: Patescibacteria group bacterium (assembly GCA_018813785.1). Classification (GTDB taxonomy): domain Bacteria; phylum Patescibacteriota; class Patescibacteriia; order SG8-24; family SG8-24; genus JAHJAU01. Next base: position 16,116 of record JAHJAU010000058.1, read on the forward strand.
CCACTGCTCAAAGTGGTGTAGAGAACTACGGTTGGTGTGTTGAATACGAAGGTGAGACTTCTGGTGCGGACTTTAACGCTGCCGGTGCTTACGAATCGGGTACTTGCGCCCAGGCTCTTAGTGATACCACCGAAGCATTAAGCACAAGTGCTGCGAATCTCTTCGAGACTGGTCCAACTGCTGGTCCAGTCAATGCTGGTCGCGGTGTGCTTTCCGGTTCAGCCGTTATCAGCGTGCTGACCGAGGCTCACGATGACTACACCGACACTCTGACCTTTATCGCCACAGCCACGTTCTAATCGTTGCTTTCGCGCTCTCGACTCCTCTCCTCCTCCTTGGAGGGGGGTCGGAGCGTGGCAGTGATTAAGACTGCTAATAATTAATTTAGAAGAAATTATTTAAATGAGTGTATGAAAAGACGACTGTTTATCTCTTTTTTCGGACTGCTGGCCATGCTAGCCTTCTTGCCCCGAGGGGTTGATGCTTTAACCATTTCTCCGCCCTATTTTGATTATTCACTCAATCCGGGTGACACGGTGTTAGATGTAATCAAGCTTTTTAATGAATCAGAAACCGGGGCAGAAACATATTATCCGACCGTGATGAATTTCGGTGCGGACGAGGATGAATCCGGTTCGCCGCAGTTTTATCCGCCGGAAGAAGACCAGCTGGGGCGCGTGTTAGCTCAGTGGATTACGGTTGATACTTCCCCGATTACCATAGGGCCTCAAGAACGAGCCAATCTTCAATTCTCGATCAATGTGCCGAAAGGTGCTGATGTCCAGCCGGGCGGTCACTATGGGGCGATTTTAATGTCGACCAGCCCGCCTTCTGTTGAAGGTAATGGGGTGGGAGTGGCCTCTCAACTTTCAAGCATCATGTTGGTACGTGTTTCCGGTGAAGTAAGAGAGGTAGGCGGCGTGGCGGAGTTTGGTTTTGTTGATCCGCAAGTTTGGTATAACCATTTGCCGATTGATTTTTTGCTGCGTTTTGAGAACAGCGGCAACGTTCACTTACGACCAACCGGTAATTTGCTGATTAAAAATTGGTATGGTCGAACCGTAGAGAGCTTAAGAGTCAATCCTGAGTTTAAGAGTGTGTTGCCGATGAGTATCCGTAAGCTTACTTTTGGTTGGGTCAAAGCAAGCGAAGATAGTTTAAGTC
>JAHJAU010000059.1 GCA_018813785.1 Patescibacteria group bacterium
AAGATATCCTTCACAACGAATTAACATTCTTATAACCCTTTTTACCCATTTTATTCTCTGGGTTACCCTCATGGTTAACCACAACGGTAGACGATAAATATTTTATTTTAACTTCAAACTTTCTAGGTATAGAGACGCTGTTTAATTTGATCTAAATCTTGTTGAAGTTTAGTATTATTTTCCAATTCACGTCTAATTTTATCGTAGGCATGCATAGCTGTTGTGTGATCTCGTCCACCAAGCTCATTTCCAATGGTCGGATAGGAAGAACGTAACTCCTCCCGCATCAAATACATAATAATTTGTCGTGGGAAAGCTAAACGCTTCTCACGGCAGCGACCTAACATATCAGCTACAGTGACATCAAAATATGAAGCTACGGTCTGGATGAGATTCTTTGGATTTACATTCTTTTGAGTGTGAGCCGGACCAAAACTGGATAAAAGCTGTTGAGAACTCTCAAGTGTTGGACGCGTATTTTTAAATTGATGATAGGCAATAATTTTATTTAAAGCCCCTTCTAATTCACGAACATTTGATTGAACAGTATCAGCAATAAAGCTAATTATGTTCGGATCTAGGTCATAGTTACGTTCACGACATTTAGTTTCGAGAATAGCTATACGTGTTTCATAGTCAGGACTGGAAATATCAGCCATCATACCCCACTCAAAGCGTGAAATTAATCGATGCTCTAAGGCCGGGATCTGTTTTGGTGGTCGATCTGAGGTTAGAACCACCTGTTTATTTGCTTGATGTAGGGCATTAAAAGTATGGAAAAATTCTTCCTGCGTACCATCTTTTCCAGTTAAAAATTGGATATCATCAATCAATAGAACATCAACATTGCGATAAGTATCTTTAAAATCTTTACCACGACCACTTTTTACGGCATGAATAAAATCGTTAGTAAAACGCTCACAAGTAACATACAAAATTTTGGCATTTTCCTGGCGAGCTCTGACAGCGTTACCAATACCTTGCAATAAGTGAGTTTTTCCTAAACCAACACCACCATAAATAAATAATGGATTATATTTTGTCCCTGGGTTTTCTACTACCGCGACAGCAGCTGCATGAGCTAATTCACTACCCTTTCCAACGATAAAAGTATCAAAAGTATATTTTGAATTAAGTTTTCCATCAGTATTCTGAGTTCGGACTGCGGCTGTAGCGGAATCAAATTGATCACCCTGCCTAATCATTGAAGCTGGTATGGATTGAAAATTATTCTGAGGCAGGGGTTGAGGCACCGATTGATACATACCGGCAATTGGCTGACCAACCGTTTGTTTGATTGGTGATCTAACATCAACTTTATAAACAATCTCCTTAACCATTAAGGCACTTACATTTTGGATAGATTTAAGTATCGAGGTATTATATTTTTTTTCTAACCAGGCCTTAGTGAAGGTGTTCGGTACACTAATCACGACCCGCTCTCCTTCTAACGAGGAGATAAAAGTATTTTTAAACCAAGTAGTAAAATTCGCTTTACTTAGCGAAAGTTCGAGTTCTCCTAAGACCGCTTGCCAGAGTTCGTGTGTGTTCATAATATTTTTGGCGCGACAGAGTTAATGAAATACTATGTTTATCAGTCTAAGTAATGGTGGATAAATTGAAAAGGGTTGTTTTTTAGTTTGTGTGTATGAATTGTGCATATCTTTTGTGGAAAACTCAATATTTTGTCAAGGGTTTTAATTGGAACTGACAATAATCAGAGATTATGTGAATATTTAGTTTTTTATAGAAAAGGGGTAATAGGCTTGCAAATATTAAATATATATGGCATATTGTAGCGGCAATAGGTAGCCTAGAAATTATGCCAAAGAGGACTTATCAACCAAAGAACCGAAAGAGACAGAAGACTCACGGCTTTCGTGCACGTATGAGTACTCCTGGTGGACAGACTGTCCTCAAGAGACGACGGGCCAAGGGACGCAAGAGTTTAACTGTGTAAATAGAAATAGTGAAAACCGCATCAAGAGACGCGGTTTTCTGATATAGTGAACGTTATAAGTTAAAAAATTATGATTCCCAAGAAGAATCGTTTACTCACTAAAAATGATTTTGTTCGCCCTTTTAAGGCTGGGAGGATTTATCATTCCACCGGTATTAGTATTAAGACTGCAAAAAATGATTCTTTAGTGGTTCGTTTAGGCTTTGTTATATCAAATAAAGTAACCAAGAAGGCAACTAAGAGAAATAAAGTACGACGGCGTTTAAGGTCAATTTTTGGTAAAAGGTTGGATAAGCTTAAAACAGGGTTTGATATAGTCATTTTAGGTCGTAAAGAGGTTTTAGATATGACTTTTAAACAATTAGAAAAATCTGTTGATTATTTGTTAGAAAAGGCCGGGCTTTTTAGGTAGAAATTAACTCCGCATGCGAAAATTACCCAGAAAAATTCGTTTTCTTCTTAAATTGCCTAGATTTCCAGTGTTATTGATGATAAGGGTATATAAGAGCACCTTTTCACTTGACCATGGCCTCTTAAGCCGACTTTTTCCTCAAGGTTATTGTCGATTTTGGCCCAGCTGCTCTACCTATGGTTATCAAGCTGTGGAAAAATACGGGATATTTAAGGGAATTTGGTTGGCAGGTAGAAGAATCTTGCGTTGCAATCCCTGGAACAAGGGTGGCATTGATGAGTTAAAATAAGACAAAAAAGAGCTAAAATAAGCTCTTTTTTATTTTTATTCATTTATAAATTTATCCAGGGTTGAAAATAAACTAAATATTTACAGGTATTGTGGATTAGCTGTGCCTAAAAGGAATAATTTAACCAAGAATAAGTTAGATGATGCGTAATCGTTTACGAAAGTAAGTATGACCGCTAATCATCTCCAGTCTGGATTTAGGAATATCTAAGTATTGAGCAACTAGCATTAAAACATCCTGATTAGCTTTACCCTTCTCTGGTGGAAAAGTGGTCTTGATCGTCAAAGTGCCATCATTGTTCTTATCGACACTGCGTTCTCTGGCACTAGCTTTAACGACAACCTCAATAATTAAGCTCTCCATATTAGCCATGATTAATTAGTCAATTCATCACGTAATTTTTTGAGTACCGCAATATCGTTAGTACGACCATCCCCAGGTGGGGTTTCGAGGATTAGATTCAAGTTTCTAAATTTATAGTGAGAAATAAGTGCTCGGAATCCAGTTAGACCAATTTGGCCAGCGCCGATATGTTCATGGCGATCTTTATGTGAACCTAACTCAACCAAAGAATCATTAGCGTGTGACAGAATAAGTTTTTCTAAACCAACAATGTCATCAAACCAACGCAGAGTTTCATTAACAGTTTCTTCGTTTCTTAGGTCATAACCCGAGGCAAAAGCATGGGCAGTATCGAAACAAAGACCAATTCGATCATCAGCCACCCCCTCAATAATTGTTGCTAATTCTTCAAAAGTGTCACCAATAACCATACCTGCGCCAGCTGACATTTCGATTAATGGTTGAGCGGTGCCTTCATAGCCACTCAGGACTTCTTTTAGTCCATCGATGACCAATTTAACTCCCAACTTTTCGTCATTAATTTTGCTGGCACTACCAAGATGAGTCATGACAGCGGTTGCACCAAGTTGACTGGCTCGTTCCAGATCAGAACGAATAATGCTAGCGGTGCGATGTCTGACCTCGGCTTTATCCGAGGCTAAATTTAGCACGTAAGGAGTATGAATGTAGTAATCAGTGAAGTTATGTTTTACACAAATCTCCTTAAATTTAACCTCATCCTCCTCAGTAATGGGCTTAGCCATGCCACCTTGTGGCGGACGGCTAAAAAATTGAAAACACTCTAGACCGAGTTCAGCTGCCATTTGAGGTGCGTTGTGTAATCCGCCCGCAGCGGAAACGTGAGCGCCGATTTTCATGATTACTAATATTAATTTATATTATTAACTGCTTGATCTCTTTTATTATGGTCTTTCAATAATAAGTAGGCAAAGCAATAAGTAGGCAAAGCAGGTCAATCCAACTGAAATTTATCACCCAATAGAGCTGTTTTTTAAATAGAAAAACCGCCCAGTGTAGCGGTTTTTCTTGTTTGAGGATTATTTTTTGACTAGCTGAACTTTCTCTTTCAATAATTGTGCGGTTTTTCGATTTTTCAAAGTAGTCCGAAGGTAATCTTGATAATCTTCACTGCTAATATTTTTTTGAGCCTCAGCATTATCTGAGTAAGAATTAAGTAGCCGTTCGGTTTCTTTCATTACTTCTGTATCGCTTACTTCGACATTTTCTTGTCGGCTGTATTCACGTATTACCAGAGCAGCTTGGACTCGCTGGACCGCCTGTTTGGCAAATTCTAACTTCATCTCTTCAACGGTTTTTTTAATATTTTGCAGATAGTCTTCAAACTTTATTCCGCGTTCAGAAACGCTGTGTTGAAGTTCATGCATCATTCGTTCGACCTCGGTGTTGATCATTAATTCAGGAATATCACCGAACCGGGAACCGCTGATCATTTTTTCAAAAATAGCAACTTCGATTCGCTGATCTTCTTTTTGCGTCTTATCTTTGAGAATATTGGCTTGCAATAGTTCCCGCAGTTTCACCAGACTTTCCTGTCCTAATGATTTAGCAAACTCATCATCAATTGTTGGATGGTGTAATTCAAAGACTTCTTTGAGTGTTACTTTAAATTCAACCAGTGCACCGGCCAGTATTTTTTGAAAATGATCCTTTGGAAACTTAAGATTAAATTCCCGTGTTTCACCCTCTTTCATTCCCAGGACTTTTTCTTTAAGACCAGGAACATAATATTCTTCGTCCAGATAGATGCCATGATTTTGTGTCTGACCACCATCAATTGGCACCCCATCCTTTTTGATTTCCAAGTCCACGACGATTTTGTCTTGGTCTCGAGCTTCGCGATTTACACGAATTTCTTTGGTTTGCATTTTTTGTAGCTCGCCAATAGTACCGTCGATTTCTTTATCTTCTGCTTTGGGTATGATCGATTCAATTTTTATTGTCGCTGGGTCGAGTAATTTATTGACTTCTGGTACCAATGTAACCGTAGCGGTGAATTCGATTGGATTGCCCGGTGCCAACTTTACTACGTTGATTTCCGGCTCGCCATAGGTATTTAAATTTTGTTCTTTTACCGCCTGAACATAATAGCGTCGGACGATTTTTGGCAAAGCTGCCTCATATATAATCTGCTCACCGTAGCGTTTGGCTACAGCCTCATAACCAGCTTTGCCAGGTCGGTAGCCTTCAATCGGTTTTTCCTTGGATATTTCTTGAGCCGATAATTCTAAAGTGGCAGTGATTTCATCCTGACCGACAGAAATTTTAATTTCAGCCAATCCTTTAGGTAAATTTTTAGTCGTGTACTGCATGACTGTAATGTTTTAAGGAGGCGGGTTAGAAAGCTTCCTTTTTGCCAAAGCTGAGCTTATTACCACCTTGAGTCTTTATTATTTATAAATAAAATCAGTATCGATTAGCGCTGACATTACTGTGACGTTCAATATTAAGCTTTAAATGTGTTTTTGTCAAGCTTAATCGGGTCAAATCAAAAACCGTCCGGTTGATGTCGGACGGTTTTTTTCTCAACTGTTTTTTACACCATCAGCGCCACTATCAGTAAAGCCACAATATTCAAGATTTTAATCATCGGATTAATAGCCGGACCAGCGGTATCTTTGTATGGATCACCAACCGTGTCACCAGTCACTGCCGCTTGGTGTGCCAGGGATCCCTTGCCGCCGAAATTGCCCAACTCGATGTATTTTTTGGCGTTATCCCAGGCCGCCCCACCAGTGGTCATGGAGACTGCCATAAAGATGCCGGTGACGATAGAGCCAACCAACAAGCCACCCAAAGCCTCTGGTCCGAGTAGATTCTTCATTAAGACCCCAACAAATACCGGAGCCACAACTGGCAGGAGAGCGGGGATGACCATCTCTCTAATAGCTGAGCGCGTCACTATATCAACACAAGTCGCGTAGTCCGGCTTGGCCGTACCTTCCATAATTCCGGGGATCTCTCGGAACTGACGGCGCACCTCTTCAACCACCTTACCGGCTGCTCGACCAACTGATTCCATAGCCATGGAGGCAAATAAATAAGTCACTAAACCACCTAGGAATAAGCCAATTAACACTCGCGGCTCAGCCAGTGAAAATTCCAGATGAACATTTAGTTTATCTAACTCTTCAGTGTAAGCCGAGAATAGAACTACGGCCGCCAAACCAGCTGAACCGATAGCGTAGCCCTTAGTTACTGCTTTTGTCGTGTTACCAACGGCATCCAATGGGTCAGTGACCGCTCGGACTGAATCGTCCAGCTCGGCCATCTCAGCAATACCACCAGCGTTGTCTGTAATCGGGCCAAAGGAATCAATCGCCACTACGATACCAGTCAATGAAAGCATGGCCATCGAAGCGATGGCTACACCATAGATACCAGCCAGCCAATAGGAAGCCAATATACCAACGCAGATAACCACCACTGGCCAGGCAGTGGATTTCATTGCCACGCCCAAGCCAGCAATGATATTAGTACCGTGGCCAGATTGTGACATCTCAGCAATATGCCGGACTGGGTAATATTTGGTGCCAGTGTAGTATTCAGTGATGACAAAAATTAGTGCAGTTACGGCTAAACCAACCAATGAGGCGCCGAACAAGCGACCCACACCAAACAAGCCATTGTCGGCCATTAGCCAATTAGTGATCGGATAAAACATGACTGCTGCAAGTACGCTAGCCACGACCAAGCCTTTATACAACGCACTCATGATGTTTTTGCTGGCGCCGATGCGTACAGCAAATGAACCCAAGATCGAAGCCAGAATGGAAGCGGCTCCAAGTGCCAGTGGGAAGAGGACAGCCTTTTCGTCACCATTAAACATCAAATGACCCAGGAGCATAGCGGCAACTGCGGTAACAGCGTAGGTCTCAAACAAGTCAGCTGCCATGCCAGCACAGTCCCCGACATTATCACCCACGTTATCGGCAATGACTGCCGGATTACGAGGATCGTCTTCTGGAATGCCAGCTTCAACTTTACCGACTAGATCAGCCCCGACATCGGCTGCCTTGGTATAGATACCACCACCCAAACGGGAGAAAACAGAAAGTAATGAGCCACCAAAGCCCAGACCGATTAAAGCGTTGACATCTTTGGTAACCGCATAAAAAGCACTGACGCCCAGTAAACCTAGACCAACCACGAATAATCCAGTTACTGATCCGCCACGGAACGCCACATTAAAAGCTTTGGCCAGTCCGCTTTTGGCCGCTTCAGTAGTGCGCACGTTGGCTCGGACTGAAACTTGCATGCCAATATAACCAGCCAGACCTGATAGGATTGCGCCAACCAAGAAACCAACAGCTGTCACTCGGTTCAGGAAGACTAATAATAAAACGAAAATAATGATCGCTACGACCGCCGCTGATTTACTCTGTCGCAGGAGGTAGGCATTGGCTCCGTCCTGGATGGCTTTGGCGATATCACGCATCTTATCCTCGCCCTGTGGTTGTGAGAGCACCCAGCGAATTAGGATGGCTCCGTAGCCCACGGCTAGAAAAGCCGCGATGAAAGAAAGAATTAAAGGTGTAGACATATTAAGCTTAATTTAAGCTGATATTTCCTTTTTAAGGATGGTTACTAACCATTTAAATGATTTAAACCAGCTTTAAAGTTTGGATTGATTTACGCAAAAATATTAGAAAAAACGCCCTACTAAGTCAACCCGGTGCAATGTTAGGACGGCTAAAGGCATGATTTTTTAGTCTTCATCTTTAGGAGTTCTACCGACAGGATCATAGAAGCCATCCGAGTCACCAGTCAGTGTTCTTGGTAAATTTTTATAGTGGGTGGCTAGTCGTTTGATGTCTTCGATCACTGATCGCACGCCTGCCTGGCTTGATGGTGTTATGGCGACCAATCTTTCGAAGAGAGGTAGATAATGATCGTAGGCTTTATTTCCTTGTTTAATCTGAAAATCGCGTGGCAATCTTTCGAGCGACCGCAAATTATGGGCATTATCGCAGGCTTTGATCAACAGTGTTCCCCAGTCAGCATGAAGGTTCAGTCGCTCGACATAGCCAGCCTCTGGATTTTTTGACAGCAATCGAACGCGTCGAGCCACATTCGGACCAAATTCCTGGAACCAACATTCCAGCTTTGCGGCTGTCAGATCGCGCGTATCTTCCAGGGAATCATGCAATAGAGCGGTGATGACGAGATCTGTTTTGATGCAACCAACTTCATCGATGAGCACGAGTGCTGTGCCACGCAGGTGTTCAAAATAACGCACTGCATCTCCAGAACCATCTACCTGTCGGCGACATTGCCAGCGGTGATTGAACTTAGCCAGCTGATAAGCTAAGTCTACCAACAAGAGTTCTTTGGGGCTGAGGACTGGTTCCAATCGAGCAAAAAAGCTCTGACGATCTTCATCGTGCATCAGACTCTCCTTAATTTAAGGAACTTACTCAACCTTAATTCAGGTTACTCTTTTCGTCAAAAAATAGAGATTACTGCGGAGGGTTATTAGTGATCGGAGTTTTAATTATTACAGAATGGATCGTCAGGTAGACTGAGCAGATAAAAATTTATTGCAATTAGGTTTTTGTTTTGAGCGCTTAGCCAGGATTAATCATTGATTTTTTATTACTGGAGATATCGATCAGA
>JAHJAU010000060.1 GCA_018813785.1 Patescibacteria group bacterium
TTTATTCATGTTTGTTGGCAGGAGGCATCGACTGGATCGTTGGCAAGGGATTGGTTTTTTGGTTTTATATTTTCTTTATATCGGCTATTCGTTTGTGGCCGGTGGAGCATAGCTTATGGGCGAGAAATTTCATTCGTTAACCGCCCAACAGGTGGTTGAGTTTTTAAAAACTGACAGTGATCGTGGTTTGTCGAGCGCAGAAGCAGAAGCTCGATTAGTTCAGTCTGGCCCAAATGATTTACCGCGAGAAAAACATCTCGGTCCATGGTTGTTATTTTTAGGTCAGTTTCACAGTTGGTTGACTTATATTCTTTTTATCGCCGCCGGTATTTCTTTTTTTGTCGGCCATCGAAGCGATGCCTACGGTATTTTATTTGCTGTTTTGATCGATGCGGTTTTTGGTTTTTGGCAAGAACGCAAGGCTGAACGGGCATTGGAAAAATTACGTCAGATGGTCGTGCTCGAGGCGACGGTGATTAGGGATGGTGTGGCCCAGAAAGTGCCATCGTCACAGATTGTACCGGGTGATATTGTTATGCTGGAGGAAGGGGATCGTATTCCGGCTGACGCTCGGTTGTTAACCGCTAAGGATTTACAGACCGATGAAGCGGCGCTGACCGGTGAATCCAATGCAATGAAAAAAAATCCGGAACCCGTTAGAGCAGAAGTGGCGCGTCCGGATATGAGTTGTTTGGTTTGGCTGGGCACGACCGTGGTATCCGGCACTGCTCGGGCGGTGATTGTCGCGACTGGCTTACAAACTGCTTTTGGCAATATTGCTAGTTCTTTACAGAGTGTAAAACAGGAAAGAGCACCACTAGAAATTAGGATCGATCGTCTTGGTCAACAACTCGGTATTATTTCAATCAGCCTGGCTTTGCTGGTTTTTTTGTTTGGTTGGTTTAAGGGGACACCGATCATGGAAATGTTCTTTTTTGCCGTGGCTTTAGTAGTGTCAGTGATCCCCGAAGGTTTACCAGCTGTTTTGGCCGTGGTTTTGGCTATTGGCGTGCGGCGTATGGCCAAACGCAACGCCATTATTCGTCATGTGCCATCAGTGGAAACTTTGGGTGTAGCGGATATTATTTGTACCGATAAAACTGGTACGCTCACTGAAAATAAAATGACCGTGCGCGAATTGTATGCAGCTGGTCACAATATCAAAGTTTCTGGCGAAGGTTGGAAACCGGAAGGAAAGTTTACACTTGATGGTCAGCGAATTCGACCAGCCGAGCATCCAACTCTCAATTTATTGCTGAAAGTAGCGACAATTTGTAATAAAGCTACTTTAGCCAGACAAGAAGGACATGAAGCGATCATTGGTGACCCAACCGAGGGGGCGTTGGTGGTGCTGGGAGCCAAAGCCGGACTGGATAAACATGTTTTAACTGGGGAGTATCGATTAATAGACGAAATACCTTTTAGTTCATCGCGCATGTATCGGGCTATGTTGGTTGAGAGTCTGGATTTAGCCGGTCGGCCAGAGCGGCATATTTTTGTTGTTGGTGCTTATGAAATTTTGCGTGATCGAAGTGTAAACGTGGCGGCTGATACTAAAATGCGTGAGCTGGCTGCAGTTGAAGATGGTTTTAGATCAGCCAACGATCGGATGGGTGGAGAAACAATGCGAGTTTTAGCGGTTGGTTATCGACGACATGATTTGGATGATCAGACTTTGGATGATGGTGATGTTTCAGATCTGACCTTGCTGGGTTTGGTTGGCATGATTGATCCACCTCGCCTTGGAGTGACTGAGGCCATCGCCCAATGTCGTAGCGCTGGAGTACGAATTATTATGGTGACCGGAGATCAGCGTGCTACAGCTACGGCCATTGCTCGGGAAGTAGGTTTGAGTGACTTATGTTCTGTCGAGGAAAATACGTGTCCTGGCGTGTATATCGAGACCGACGTGGCTCATATGTCTGATGAGCAATTTGATAAGGCATTGGGTAACGCTGTAATTTTTGCTCGAATTTCTCCGGCAACTAAATTACGCATCGTTGATCGTTTGGAGAGTTTGGGGCATACCGTGGCTATGACTGGTGACGGAGTGAACGATGCCCCAGCACTGAAGCGAGCGGCGATTGGCGTAGCTATGGGCATCACCGGAACCGATGTCTCCAAAGAGGTGTCTGACATGATATTGGCGGATGATAATTTTATTTCGATTGTTAGTGCCATTGAAGAAGGACGAATAATTTTTCGAAACGTTAAACAGACAGTGGCTTACTTGTTCATGACCAATGTGGGAGAGGTCGTGACTATTTTGGCCAGTTTAGCCGCTGGATTTCCTCTGCCACTTTTGCCGGCACAGATTCTTTGGATGAATTTAGTAACCGATGGTTTCCCTGATATCGCCCTGGCCACAGAACAGCGACGCGGTAGTGTGTTGGCTGAGCCGCCACGCAATCGGCGGGCGCGCATTTTGTCGCGCGGAGTGCTTATTTTGACATTACTAACTTCCGTATTGATGTGTCTTGGTACGTTAGCTCTCTTTAATTGGGAATTGCAGACCGGTGATTTAGCGCGCGCTAGAACCATAGCTTTTACCACCATGGCTATGTTTCAGCTTTGGAATGTATTTAATATGCGCTCGATCAAAGAATCCTTGTTTAGTATTGGGTTTTTTAGTAATAAATGGGTGATTTGGTCGGTGATTGCTTCGGTCTTTTTGCAGTTGGCTGTGTTATATGTGCCGTTTTTGCAGAATATTTTCCGCACAGTACCGATTAACTGGTTTGAGTGGTTATTGATTGTTGTGGTAACCAGTTCCGTGCTGTGGTTAGTTGAAGGCTATAAGTGGTTAATCCGTCGGGGTCAGATACCAGCGAGTTGGCTACAGTAAAACTGAGGGCAAATTTCGATTGATGATCAAATAAAAAACCGCTGAGTAAGAACTCAAGCGGTTTTTATTTGGGTGACGCGACCACGTCACTTATGAGGATCTCATGTGTCGCCCGGACACTGTTTGCTGTAGCGTTCGAGTTGTTCTTTGGTAACGAGCATTTTCAGCACGATGACATGAGTCAATATCGAGACAAGTATCAGAACTGCGAAGGAGCAGATCGCGTAAAGTAATGCCACGGCTGGACCATCGGCCATCAGACCCTGAACTACACCCAACAGCCACAAACTTAGTGTCAGCGATGGAAGCAGTTGACGACCCCGCTTCAAGTGGTAATCAGCGGTGGGCAATGACTTGACCCGACAGGCACTGCCATAGGCGTAATAAATACCGGCGGCCACGGCGCAAATGAAAATTACCACCAGAGTCAATCGGAACGAGGGAAGCAGCAGACCCAGGACGGTGAAGAATATCATGACAACAATTGCGTGCTTTAGGAGTGGCGCAGAGAAGCGGTAGGTAGTGCAGATTAGGCTGGTAAAGCCAAAGCCTAGCAGACCGGCACACAGCAGATCCCACCAGGGTTCAATGTTGCCAGTCATGAGCAAAGAGTAGCCAATCCAGGCCAACAGGCTGATCAGAGCGCCAGCGAATTGAATCGTTTTCGAGTACTGCTTGATGAAACTCTGCTTAGCTTCCTGAACGGTTGTTTGGGTTTCAGCTTTAGTCTCAGTCTCAGCGTTCTCTTCGGACATTTTTCCCTCCGCTAAAGGGTTAAAAGAACCAGCTGGACAACTTACTACGTTAAATGATAGTTCGTCAAGCCAGCGGACTGATTTCAGTTCAACAGACTAAAATGCATTCAGATCGTTTTTTTGGTAAAATTAAAGCAAATAATAAACTATTCATTTTATGGAAAATTCATCAGGAATTCCTCATATCACTTGCGAACATTTACAGAAGATAAAGACCGAAGGCGGGGCTGAACATGAGGTAGTCGATTTGCGTGATCCGGTTGAGTTCGATGCCGGACACATCGAAGGCTCATTCAATGTTCCGCGCCGCGAATTAAAAACTAATATCGAAAATCTCGTACCGCATCGAAGTCATAAGGTGATCGTTGTGGTGGGTCCGACCCATCAGGCCGAGATCGAATATATTTATGAGGAGCTCAAAGAATTGGGTTACGAACAGGTTGAGTTTTTAGCCGGTGGTTTTGATCGTTGGTGTGAAATCAGTCTGCCATCGGTGGACGATGTCTTAAGTGAAATGACGCCGGAGGAAATGGGGCGGGGAACCGGCGGAGTTGAAGAAGACGCTTATGAAGGTCTGGATCCGGAAGAAGATAATGAACCTTTGATGTAACCAGTTGAATGCCGCACGTACACGATAATCATCACGAAAGCGAAACAGCCAGCTCGACTGAGTTGGCTGGTTTGCCGTCTTATATTACTGAGGTTCCTCAGGCTCGACCGCATATTCATGAAACGCGTAAATTCCCTGACGGTTTTCTTTGGGGTACGGCCACGTCAGCCCATCAGGTTGAAGGAGGTAATACCAACAATGATTGGTATCGTTGGGAGCAGCAGGGTCGGGTGCTTGATAAACAAATCTCCGGGGATGCTTGCGATCATTATTGTCGTTACGAACAAGATTTTGATCTGGCCGCTGAGCTGGGTAATAATGCCCATCGTTTGTCTTTGGAGTGGAGTCGGATTGAACCGCAGCCCGGTGAATTTGATCTGGATCAAGTCCTGCACTATCGACGAGTTTTGGAAGCGCTTAAGAAGCGCGGTTTAAAAACCATGGTGACGTTATGGCACTTCACTTTGCCGCTATGGGTGGCTGATCGCGGTGGTTGGAGTTCCCGGCAAACCGCGCAGTATTTTGTTCGCTATACGGAATTTGTTGCCCGGGAGCTGGGTGACTTAGTGGATATTTGGATCACCATCAACGAACCAATGATTTATCTGACTCAGACTTACGGTACCGGAGCTTGGCCACCAGGGCAAAAAAATATCTGGCGTTTTTTGCTTGCGTTCAAGCAATTGGCCAGAGCTCATAAAAATGCTTATCAGCAATTACACTCGATTCTTGATACCAAAACTAATCGAATCCAGGTGGGTATCGCCAAAAATGTTGTTACTTACGAACCATATCGGCGTTATTCAGAGATTGATTCATTGTTTATTCGATTGATGGATCGGTTGTTTAATCATCAGTTTTTTAAGTGGACCAAGAGACATCATGATTTTATCGGGATCAATTACTACTTTCATTATCGGATCAAATATCGTCCGACTAAGGCAGCTCAATTCTTTTTTGAAGTGCACACTGAGAACCGTGAAGTGAGTGATTTAGGCTGGGAGATTTATCCGCCGGGAATTTTTGACGCATTGTTGGACTTTACTCGTTATGGTTTGCCTATCTATATAACTGAAAATGGCCTGGCCAGCGCGGATGATGGTAAGCGCCCTAGATTTTTAGTCAGCATGGTTAAAGAGATTTACCATGCGATAAAAGCCGGAGCGGACGTGCGAGGTTATTTTCACTGGTCACTGCTGGATAATTTTGAATGGGAGAAAGGTTTCGGTGGTCGGTTTGGTTTGATCGCGGTTGATTTTCAAACACAGCAGCGCACACCTCGCCGCAGTTATTATGTTTATCAGAATATTTGTCAGGAAAATGGTTTGCCGCATGATTTATTAAAGTTTGCCGGTCACGGGGTGCGGTGGTAAAAAAGCGCGCGCCGAAGCGCGCGCTGATGAACCAGAGTCGATCATCAGTAGCATATTTGAACGACCCCACAGAAGACCAATATACCCAGGTAATAGACGGTGAGAAGTCCGAAGAATCCGCAGGCCGCCAATAGGGCATACCAAGCAAGCCGGTGCCGGGTCGCACCTCGTAGATACAGCCAGCACAAGACCATTGATCCGCCGATGATTTTTACCAGGCAGTACTCGAAGGTACCCAGATGAAGCAGTGAGGCGATAACCTGGTTGGCCTCCTCGACTACTCCCATACGGTGGAGCAATAGAGTCAACAGTCCGTCTCCTGCATTGCCGACCAGAGCCAAAGCAAAGATCAGTGGCGCCCAGCGGGAAGGGGTGTAGGTGTGGTCGAAGTTTTTTACTTTCTTATAGGTAGAAAGGACTACTTCTTTTATAGACATCTGCTCCCTCCTTAACAAATTAACATAGCCTAAAAAAACGGATTTTGTCAACCCTGACCGATTGCTTATGAAATTAACATTTTACGGGGCGGCCGGTGAAGTAACCGGTTCGAAAACATTAATTGAAACCGGCGGTCAGCGCTTCCTTTTGGATTGCGGCTTGTTTCATGGTGAATCAGAGCAGCGTAACGCTGAACCTTTCACCTTTCAAGCGAAGTCGATTGACGCAGTAATTATTACGCACGCTCATTTGGATCACATCGGGCTTTTACCGAAGTTGATCAAAGAAGGTTTTACTGGTCCAGTTTATACTACCGAGCCAACCCGACTCATTTCTAAATTAATGTGGGAGGATGCGGCTAAAATACAGGCCGAGGAGACTGAAGGTGGTGGGCATCGTATTTATGATTTAGCTGATGTGCAGAAAACTTACAAGTTATTACAGAGTGTTAAGTATGATGAGTGGCGGCATCTACCCGGCGGAGTAGAAATTCGATTTCGTGATGCCGGTCATATTTTAGGTTCAGCTTTTATTGAGTTGCGGGCTGAGGGTTTGACGCTGGTTGGCTCAGGTGACATTGGAAATGATGATGTGCCGATTATAAAGAATACTGAACCATTGGCCGAAGCTGACGTAATTATCATGGAATCAACTTATGGCGCACGCAATCATGAAAGTGCCCGAGGTCGGTCAGCTCTTTTGAGGCGGGCTATTCTGGATATAGTTAAGCAGCATGGCACGTTGATCATTCCGGCTTTTTCACTGGAACGCACACAAGAAATTATCTACGAGATAAATGGTTTGATTGAGGGTGGCTCTTTACCAAAGTTACCGGTGTTTCTCGATGGGCCGCTGGCGATTAATTTATTGCCAATTTATCGACAGTTTCCGGAGCTGTACGATAATGAAGCTATGTTTATGCGAGCCACTGGCGATGATTTTTTCCGTTTTCCCGGGTTAGAAATTACGCTTCGAGCGCGTGAATCGTTTAATATTGATGCTGTTCAGCCACCCAAAGTTATAATTGCCGGTTCTGGCATGATGGGGGGCGGACGCGTAGTGCGACATTTAGCCCACTACTTACCTGACAGTAAAAATATGGTACTGGTGGTGGGTTATCAGGCGCTCGGTACACGCGGTCGACAAATTGCCGACGGTGCTCGGTTGGTAGAAATCGATGGGTCAGAGATTGAAGTAAGCGCTGAGATACGAAAAATCGAAGCTTACTCGTCGCACGGTGATCAAAGTAAATTATTGGGTTGGTTGGATACAGCTCATCGTTTGCCGCAAACTATCTTTTTAAATCATGGAGAAAAAGATCAGTCTCAGGCACTGGCTGAAATCATCAAAGCCAGTGGACGAGCTGGTCGGGTTATAGTGCCCGAAGAAAAGGTAATATATGAGATTTGATTGAAAATTAAAATTTTTTCCTGATCGTTTTAGTCACGAACACCTTGACCGGCGGGTCAGGGTGTTTTATATTGGAAGTCGCTCCGTCAGGAGTTGGAACAATCGCCGCTCATTAGGGTTCCCCAGAAGCTCGCCTTCGGGGGAAATTTGTGTATTTTTTGAGAGAATCAGTCATGAGTTTTCAGCTCAAATCCAATTATCAACCTCAAGGTGATCAACCTCAAGCTATCACCAGTTTGACGGCTGGTTTGCGCTCCGCTGAGCGGTATCAGACATTATTAGGCATTACCGGTTCTGGTAAAACATTTACCATGGCTAATGTTATTCAGAATCTTGGCCGGCCAACACTCGTTATCGCTCACAATAAGACGCTCGCCGCTCAATTATGTAATGAATTTCGTGAATTTTTTCCCGAGAATGCCGTAGAGTATTTTGTTTCTTATTACGATTATTATCAGCCGGAGGCTTACTTACCAACATCTGATACTTATATCGAAAAAGAAGCCAATATCAATGATGAGATTGATCGTTTGCGACACAAGGCCACACAATCACTTTTGACTCGAGATGACGTAATAGTGGTGGCGTCGGTTTCTTGTATTTATGGCTTGGGCGCTCCTCAGACCTATGAAGACTTACATTTACGTTTCAAAAAAGATGAGCAATTGTCACGCACTGAAGTGATGCGGCAGTTGGTGCAAATGCAGTATGAGCGAACTCGTTCTGAACTACAGCGTGGCAAGTTTCGTGTAACTGGTGATGTGTTGGAAGTCATGGGGGCGGCTGAAGATATTATAATTCGAGTGGATGCACCGGGTGGTTTGATTAAAGAGATAACAGTCATTGATCCAGTAACCAAGAAGCGTCGGTCGAAAGAAGATGAATTTTGGTTATTTCCAGCTAAACATTTTATTACCCCTGGTCCGGAACGCGATCGTGCTTTGGTGGCGATTAGAGCTGAACTTGAGACACAGCTAACTCATTTTAAACAAACCGGTCAGTTGCTCGAAGCCGAACGCTTGGAGCGGCGCACTAATTTTGATTTAGCCATATTGCGTGAGATCGGTTATTGCCACGGCATAGAAAATTATTCCCGGCACTTATCTGGTCGCCTGGCTGGTGAACCACCAGACACTTTGTTGTCATATTTTCCGGCTGATTTTGTTTGTTTTATCGACGAATCACATGTGACTGTGCCACAGATTCAAGGCATGTATAACGGTGACGCGGCTCGCAAAAATAATTTGGTGGAATACGGGTTTCGTTTGCCATCAGCCCGGGATAATCGTCCATTAAAATTTGACGAGTTTATTGCGCGAGTACCGCAGATTGTTTTTGTCTCAGCCACACCGGGTGAATATGAGCGTCAGATTAGCGAGCGAGTGGTCGAGCAAGTGATTCGACCAACAGGGTTGGTTGATCCTCAGATAACAATCAGTCCGGTTTCTGAAACTGATGAGCATCCGGGTCAGGTGGATGATTTAATTGAGCGACTAGCCGTTTGTGTTTCAGCGGGCGATCGGGCTCTGGTGACCACCCTAACCAAGAAAATGGCTGAAGATTTGTCTGAACATCTTAAAGAACGCGAGTTCAAAGTTGCTTATTTGCACAGTGATGTAAAAACAGTTGATCGGATAAGAGTACTGACTGATTTTAGACGCGGAACTTACGATATTATTGTGGGAGTGAATTTACTGCGGGAAGGATTGGATTTACCGGAGGTGACATTAGTGGCTATTTTGGATGCTGATAAAGAGGGATTTTTGCGTAGTGAAACCTCACTTATTCAAACCATTGGTCGAGCCGCCCGCAACGTCAGAGGTGAAGTTATTTTATATGCGGATCAGATCACCGGTTCAATGTCCCGGGCCATCGGAGAAACCGAACGACGACGTGTGAAACAGCTGGCTTATAATCAGGAACACGGTATTACGCCACAAACCATTGAAAAAGAAATCAAAGATTTGATGGTTGGTTTGGGATTGGAGGCTGATCGTATCTCCGGGATTTTGTCTTTAGAGTTGGCAGCTGAAAATCGATCTGTGGCAGAGATCATTGTCGACAAAGAAAAACAGATGCGACTGGCGGCCAAGAACCTGGAATTTGAATTAGCGGCAATTTTACGTGATGAAATAGCAGAACTTAAAAAGAAAAAATCAACCTCGTAAAAAATAGATGAGACCTCTGTAAAAGTCGCTTTCGTCGCGAAATTTTAGGATTTCGAGCGAAAAATCGCAGATGCGACGATGTTTATATGGAGTATAAGCGGAGGAGCATATGCAATTTTGTAGCCGAAACTCTGAAATTACAGCAGAAATGGACTTTTACAGAGGTCTCAGATATAAAAAAGCCTCAATTGAGGCTTAGATGTTTAGACTGATTTTGTTTTAGCATCTTCCTGTTTGAGTTCCTGTTGCACGTCCGGCGCCAGGTAGATGTTGCGCAATGCAACGAAGACATGCACCAGTTCGCGAACAATTTGCAGTCTGAATTGCTGGAAGGCTGTTTCGTCAGTTGGCTGTCGCAGAACAGCAGCGTATAGCGCGCTCATTCTGGTCAGACACTCTTGTGCACTCATTTCAATCCATTTTCGGGATGTGGTGGTATCAGGTCCGGTGTGGCACGGAGACAACTGTACATGTCTGGCGACGAGATTCAGGATATAGCCAATCAATTCAGCTACTACGATTCGACTGAACGGTGGATCTTTAACTTCTTCACCCAAGGCTTGCAAATTAGCCATGATGCTCTGGATATCACTCGGCAGGCGATCCAGACTTAGGCTGACCTTGACGCTTATCTTCGGTTTTGACTGACTCGGTGATTGACTCTGATCCGATGGCTTAGGTTGAGGCTGGTCAACTGGCGGATCCAGAGCAGTGACGCGTCGGCTTAGGTCACCCTGCAGAGCCCGACGAACATTGTCACAGGTTAGCATGCTATCAAGTATCAGCCCCAGAGCGATCAGGTGATGTTTGGCCACTCGCGCCAGCTCTGGAACGTTTTCGGTCTGGGCTCGATAAGCTGTAACGAAACGAGCCAAGTCACGAACATGCAGAGCCACTGATCGCCACATTCCCACCACCGAGATATCACCTGAACCACTACGGAAGCGGCGATCTGGAACTTTGATGTTTTGATGAATCAGCTCAGTTGCTGCCACGGCAATGGTAGCGGCTTCCTGCAAATTGGCCTGTGGCTGGTCAGCCAATTTTTTGAAGGCTGACAGATTAGCATAAATCTGCGCAGCAACAGTAGCCAGGGTGTCAATTTCTTCTTTTGTCATGACCTCACCTAAAAAGTTGAAGGAACTGATATTGACCCAGTCGGGATATTAATATAAATTAGCTTTTCGATTCAGTCAAAATAATCTCAAAAATAGATTGAACCTCATATTTACAGCCATGGCAAAAATGCTTGAAAAAATCACCATCCGTGGAGCTCGGGAAAATAATTTGAAAAATATCTCCCTGGAGATACCACGAAACAAGCTGATTGTTTTTAGTGGTCTTTCCGGTTCAGGTAAGTCATCTTTGGCTTTTGATACGATTTTTGCCGAGGGGCAACGTCGCTACGTGGAATCGCTATCGGCGTATGCCCGGCAATTTTTGGGTCAGTTGCAGAAACCGGATGTCGATGAAATTGAAGGATTATCACCGGCTATTTCGATCGATCAGAAAGCTCACTCGGCTAATCCGCGCTCAACTGTGGCCACCATCACAGAAATTTATGATTACTTGCGGGTGCTATATGCGCGGATCGGACGACCGTCCTGTCCAAGCTGTCGTGAACCCATTCGCCAGATGACCGCCGAAGAAATGGTTGATGCGATTTTCGCTGATTCTGAAAATCAACCGATTGTACCAGCAAAGAAAATTAAAGAGGTCATGATTTTAGCGCCGATTATTCGTGGTCGGAAAGGGGAGTATCATCAGCTACTTTATGATTTATATAATTCCGGTTTTGCCCGAGTGCGTGTTGACGGTCGAGTAAGATCGTTGCGCAATCGTTTAGTGCTGGACAAGAATCGACGACATGAGATTGATTTGGTTGTTGATGTATTTGCCCCAACAGTGCTCAAGACACCCAATGCTGAGATTCGACAAAGAGTAGCTGAGGCGGTGGAAATCGCACTTAATCGTGGTGCTGGCTTAGTGCGCGCGGTCTTTCCAGGTGGTCTGGAGCGTTTATTCTCCAGCTCACTAGCTTGTTCTGATTGTGGTACTTCATTTCCGGAGATCGAGCCCCGCTTGTTTTCATTTAATAGTCCCTACGGAGCTTGCCCGGCGTGTACTGGTTTGGGTGTTAAACATATTTACTCCAGTGAAGTTTGTCCGGCTTGCACAGGTCTGCGTCTGCGACCTGAAGCCTTAGCGATTAGAATCGGCGGTCTAAACATTGTTGAACTGACCGCCCTATCGATTGCCGCAGCTTATGAGTTTTTGTCTGGCATTGAATTGCGAGGACGAGAGAAAGAGATTTCAGAAAACGTAATGAAAGAAATTGCCAATCGCTTAGAGTTTATGTTGAATGTTGGCTTGCACTATCTGACACTTGATCGTCGGGCTGGTACATTGTCTGGCGGCGAGGCTCAGCGCATTCGTTTGGCTTCACAAATTGGATCAGGTTTAGTGGGGGCTTTGTATGTACTTGATGAGCCATCAATTGGTCTGCATCAAAAAGATAATAACCAACTTTTAGCCACATTGAAGCATTTGCGAGACATCGGTAATACGATCATTGTTGTGGAACATGATGAGGATACGATTCTGGCGGCTGATTGGTTGGTTGATTTTGGTCCAGGAGCAGGGGAGCATGGTGGTGAAATTGTCGCGAGTGGTCCAGTACCGGATATTTTTGATCATCCGGAATCGCTAACCGCCAAATATATCCGGCGCGAACGGCGTATTCCAGTGCCAACCAAGCGGCGAACCAAGATTAATGAAACCCTGCGAATCATCGCGCCTAGGGAACATAATTTGAAAGCCAAAGAAGTCGAAATACCACTGAAAAAATTTGTTTGTATCACTGGCGTATCTGGCTCGGGAAAATCAACATTAGTAGACAATATTTTATATCGCTCGGTCGCCAATCGATTAAATCAGTCCAAATATCAGGTGGGGGAGCATAAGACTATTTTGGGGGTGGAATACATCGATCGGGTGGTTATGGTGAATCAATCGCCAATTGGCCGGACGCCACGCTCCAACCCGGCAACTTACACTGGAGCCTGGACACCAATTCGTGAATTGTTTTCCGCCACAGAAGAAGCTCGTTTTCGTGGTTATCGGCCTGGTCGGTTTAGTTTTAATGTACCCGGCGGTCGTTGTGAAAACTGTCAGGGCAATGGCACTCTGGCGATTGAGATGCATTTTTTACCGACGGTCTATGTGACCTGTGATGTTTGTAATGGTCGGAGGTTCGATCGTGAAACACTCGAAGTCAAATGGCGCAACAAGAGTATTTACGATATTTTAAAAATGACTATCGATGAGGCAGCTGACTTTTTTACTGAAATTCCACAGATCAATGATAAAATTTCGGTTTTGAATAAAGTTGGCTTGGGTTATCTTAAAATTGGTCAATCAGCCACTACACTTTCTGGTGGTGAGGCTCAGCGAGTTAAATTAGCTAATGAGTTGGCCAAACGACAAACCGGGCGCACGTTATATATTTTGGATGAGCCAACCACAGGCTTGCATTTCGAGGACATTCGGCAATTGTTAGACGTGTTGCAATATTTAGTGGATCACGGTAATTCAGTGGTAGTTATTGAACACAATCTAGACGTGATTAAAGTTGCGGATTACATCATTGATCTTGGTCCGGAGGGTGGTGAAGGTGGTGGTCAGGTGGTGGCGATTGGCACACCGGAAGAGGTGGCTAAATATTCTGATTCTCATACTGCCAAATATTTACGACGAATGTTAAATTGATCAGCAATGGTTAAAGGTGGTTTTTCCAATCTGTCGTCATGTAAAGATTTTTGCGGGACAAAAAACGAACCAATGACTTGGTTCGTTTATTTAGTTGATTTGAGTTCTGGTGTTTAATGTTCTGAATACCACCAATCGAGCAGACAATCATCATCATTGTTGTACCCGGGCGGGCGATCATCAGATTTATTGCCCCAGCCCTGCCAACCCAGAATGATAGCAATGAAAGCCGATAAGGTCGCAACGAACAGCACAATTATCAAGACGATGGTTATTGTATCCATGATTAGTCACCATGCTCTATAAAGAGCAATAACTCGCTTAATTTTAAATTAGCTAATTTATTTACTTACTACAAGTTGTGTCAAAAAATCGCCCACCGGGCGATTTCTTTTTAAATTAATTGGCCGTGGCTAGAGCCGACTCCGCCTTTAATCGGCGTTTAATTAGCACACCCAGAATTGGCGGTGTTAGCAAGGTGGAAAGTACCACCATAATAACCACGATGGAAAACGTCTCATCTGAAACCACGCCAAGTTGTTTACCAACGTTGGCAAAAATTAGACCAACTTCACCCCGGGGGATCATACCGAAGCCAACAATGGCACGATTAATTCCTTTGCCGGCGACTCAACCCGCAGCGATCTTACCAACAAAGGCAACCAAAGTTATGACCAGACCAATGCCGAGAACTTTCGGATTGAGGAAAGTTTGTAGATTCACCTGTAAACCAGTGTAGACGAAGAAGATGGGCATGAAGAACCAACCGAT
Source organism: Patescibacteria group bacterium (assembly GCA_018813785.1). GTDB lineage: Bacteria > Patescibacteriota > Patescibacteriia > SG8-24 > SG8-24 > JAHJAU01. The sequence goes on from JAHJAU010000060.1 coordinate 14,139, forward strand.
CTGTTCAATCAGATTTTCAACATGCATGTGATCTTCGTGATCAGCCTCTTTATTCATTTCGGCTTTAATCTCAGTCGTTTCTACATCATTACCTTGCAGCTTTCCAGACCAGCGGCGCAATTTTTGTGAAATGGCTGGCGCAACAAAGTCATTAAAATGTAACGGGTCCAATACTAGACCAGCAGCAAAAGCACCGACTATCGGAGCCAGACCTGCCAGCACTGCTGCACCATAGGCGTAGATACCGCAGAACAATAGAGCTAGAGCCATCTTCATGCCTACACCACTGTGAATTTTTGAGAATAATCGGCCAATACGTTTCGCCAGCAATTGTCCTAAGGCGATTGATATCACCAAAAATAGAAAAGCCTTGGCTGAAATCCAGGCAATTTCTCCGGCTGAGACCTGACCGCCAGAGACAATGCCAGCTACAACTGCCAGGATTAGCAAACCCAGAATATCATCGAACACCGCAGCTCCTAATACAATTTTTGCTTCTTTAGTCGCTAGGTATTTTAAGTCTTTAAAAACCCGAGCAGTGATACCAACAGAGGTCGCTGTCAAAGTGGCACCAATAAAAAGATAGGTATTATTTTCTAGTCCGGGGATAAGCAGTTGTGAAACAAAGTAACCACTGACAAACGGTAGAACCACACCGACTATAGCTACCAACAAAGCTTTAATGCCCACGCTTTTCATTTCACGTAGATTGGATTCCAGTCCAGTTCTAAAAAGCAAGATGATGACCCCCAGCTCCGCCACCAAAGCAATGAATTCTTTATGCTTTAATTGTTCGATAAAACCAAGACCAGGCAGAAAAGCCAAAGCACCGAGAACGACACCCATTAAAAGTTCGCCCAGTACAGCTGGTTGCCCGATACGTTCCATAAGCGCTCCAATACGAGCGAACATCAGCATGACAAACAGGAAGAAAATAAGAGTTATAGCTTCGTTACCGTGACCTGTTTCAGCCGCAGCTTCACCGTGTTCGGCAGCCAAGGCGATGTAAGGGAATAGCAGTGCTGCTCCGCCAATAGTGAGCGCAATCAATCCTTGCTTAAGAGACATATTATTTAGACGTAAAATTATATTGTTGAGAATAACGCGTGAAATAATAACGAATTAAATTGAAAGTAGCAATAAGTCAGGGTTTTTAAGAGGGTTCAATTAAGGCTGGGCTTGACTTTCGTTGATTCTTAGGTTAAATTTATCACTCGGATTGGTGGTTGCCACCAGTCAAGGCGCTCTTTCTTAAAGAGAACAGGGAAGTCTTCAGAGAAGGCGACTAGGAGGTCGCCAGGGAGGTCCAAGATGATCGGCAAATTGATCTGGGGTCTGATCGAAAAGATCGTCATGTTCGTGGTCAGGCGGATCCTGGAATGGCTCAAGCGTCGAAAGCGTCAGCGATAAGATCGTTGGATGTAGGCGTCGGCACAAAGGGGATAGGAGCATGATTTCGATCTTTGGGCTCAGCGCAGCAGCTTCGCTCGCCATCCTGATCGGTGGCGGGGTGTGGTTGCTCACCGGGTTGCCGTTTGCCGTAAATGGCGTGCTTGAGAAGCGGCGCAAGTATGGTTTGGGCGTGTACACGGGAGGCTTCTTCCGACGGATGGGGAGCTACACCTTTGCCATGGTTCTGGCAATCGTCTTCTCTCCGATTCTGTTTGTCTTCTGGCTCGGCAAACGAGCCGGGCGCAAGCAGGTGTCTCAGTCGCATTAGCCAGCTGTTCAATAGGGTATGCGTAGAGGGATGTTTTTCATCCCTTTTTTGTTTATCCACAGAATCTTTTTGACGTTCGGTTTTTGTTCGGGTAAGCTGTCAGTGAAGAGATTACTAGGTGGATAATCAGTATGACTATTAATGAAAAATTAACTAAAAAACAACACCAACTTTTGAAGTTCATAACCGAATATTTACACGATAATGGCTATGCTCCATCTTATCGTGAGATTGGGGAAGCGTTCGGTTTATCGTCAACAGCTACAGTTCATGAACATATTAAGAATTTAGAACGCAAGGGCTATCTATCTAATAACAATGGCACTGGACGGACTTTGGAGGTAGATCGTTCATTAACCCGATTAGCTGAAGCCTTCACTCTACCACTTAAGGGATTGATTACTGCTGGTGAGCCGATTGAAGCAGTTGAACAGAATGAAGAGTTGACTGTTCCGGCTTCTTTAGTCAGAAAGCCTGACAAGACTTACGTATTACGGGTTCGTGGCGATTCGATGATTCAAGATGGTATTTTATCTGGTGATTTAGTGGTAGTGGAGAGCAATCCAAGCCCAAGAGATGGAGAGATTGTGGTTGCACTTATTGATAATGAATTTGCCACCTTAAAAAGATTTTATCGAGAAAGGGGGAGAGTGCGATTACAACCAGCCAATAATAATTTAAAGCCTTTATATGTTAAAGATTTGGTGGTTCAGGGGGTGGTTCGGGCAATTATAAGGGATTTTCAGGCTATTGGTTAATTTAAATAAAGGTCGTTTTGATAAAAAGAAAATGTCGCGCCCGTGGGAGACTGGCACGACATTTTCTCGGGCCGACAGAGTCGGCCGTTACTAATCCACGCACTGTGGCATCAAAATCGTAACATGATGCCATAGTTTAGCCAAGTTTTAGCTATGGCCAGGAGGAAAATAAAGGCAATTTGGCGTCAGTATATTGGCGCCATGCTCGATATAATTAGCATCCACTAAAATGTGGGCTGCTCGGTCTCCGCCGAAGAAATCAGTACAATGCGGCGATCAATAATATACAAAAACCCCGGTCTCCCTCCGGGGGTTTTGTTGTAAGGACGTCGGTTTGAGAGTATCTCAGTTTTTAATTTAGTGTGTTTAAGCGAGCAAACGCTGCTCATTACTCAGTTGATTAACACCAATTTATCCTTTTTAGTATCAACTTTAAGTTGGCCACCCTCTTCAAATTTACCTTCAATAATCATTGTGGCAAGCGGGTCAAGAATTTCATGTTGGATTACTCGTTTTAAAGGACGTGCACCAAAAGCTGGATCAAATCCTTTTTGAGCTAGAAGTTTTTTAGCTGATGGGCTGACGGTTAATTCGATGTGTAGTTCGGCTAAGCGATTGGCGATTCGAGCCAGTTGAATTTCAGCAATACTAACTATTTGTTCCTTGGTTAGTGAATGAAAAACAATGACTTCATCCAGGCGATTCAAGAATTCCGGCTTCATGTAGTCACGTAGCAGAGTCAGAATTTTGTTTCGAGTCGAATCTTCCTTTTTAGCTCGATCATCAGCGAAGCCAATCGAATCTAGTCCTCGGCCAGCTTCTAAAATCATGTCTGAACCAATGTTTGAAGTCATAATAATGACCGTATTTTTGAAATTAACTTTTCGACCCTTAGAATCGGTTAAATGTCCTTCGTCTAAAATTTGGAGAAAAGTATTCCAAACATCTGGATGGGCTTTTTCAATTTCGTCCAGCAATACTACCGAGTAAGGTCGACGTCGCACCAATTCAGTTAACTGACCACCTTCTTCGTGGCCAATATAACCTGGCGGCGAACCCAGCATGCGCGATACTGTGTGTTTCTCACCATATTCAGACATATCTAATCGGATCATGGCGGTTTCATCATTAAATAGGAATTCAGCTAAGGATCTAGCCAGCTCCGTTTTTCCTACACCTGTTGGCCCCAGAAATAAGAAGGAACCGATCGGTCGATTTTCTTCCGAAATTCCAGCGCGAGAACGCCGAATGGCGTTGGCCACGGCATGGACGGCTTCTTTTTGACCAACTACTCTTTTTTGTAGTTCAGTTTCCATTTCAGTCAATTTTTCAGCTTCCTCGCGCAGCATTTTATTGACCGGGATACCGGTCCAGCGTGAAACCACTTTGGCTATATCTTCTTCAGTTACTTCTTCTTTCAAGAAGCGATGATCCTGCTGTAAACCCTTTAATCGATTTTCAGATATTTGAAGAGATTTCTGTGTTTCAGGGATCATTTGATGCCGGAGCTGAGCCGCTCGTTCAACATCGCCATCTCTTACAGCAATTTCCTCTTCTTGTTTCAGTTCATCCAGCTCTTTCTTTTTTGTCCGTATTTCCGCGATTATATCTTTCTCATTTTTCCAGCTCAACTCCAAGCCACTGTATTTTTCTTTTAATTCAGCCAATTCTTTTTCAATGTCCGTACGCCGAGTGATCGAATCACGATCCTTTTCTTTTTCCAGCGCCTTTTTTTCAATTTCTAGACGCATGATGTCGCGCTTGAGTCGATCCAGTTCTTGTGGCTCGGAATCAATTTCCATACGCAATGCTGCGGCCGCCTCGTCAATAGTATCCACGGCTTTGTCTGGCAAAAAACGATCCTGAATATATCGAGTCGTCAAATTTACTGCTACCACGACAGCCGGATCGGTAATTCGGACACCGTGATGCAGTTCATAACGATCTTTAATGCCGCGCATGATAGCGATTGCGTCATCAATTGATGGTTCGGCCACAAAGACCGGCTGAAA
>JAHJAU010000061.1 GCA_018813785.1 Patescibacteria group bacterium
ATTAGGTTTTTATTTTGAGCGCTTAGCCAGGATTAATCATTGATTTTTTATTACTGGAGATATCGATCAGAAACCTCATTAGCCACTCTCGTATTTATATCTAATTTGAGCCAATATATAAGTTTTATCATTGACTTGAGCCTTCGTCTGAGATACTCTTTTTTCGTTGCGTTCATGGATAGATTTGATGGTTATGAATGTATGGGTGTAATGGCCATTCGGTTAAATCAATAATCAATAGCCTATTCCGCGATTCGCAAAAAAATTTAGTGTTAAATGTCTGCTCGGCCTGTGCTGGGGCTTGATGGCGCTGAAAAGGTTTTTTGGCAGACTGATTCTGGTAAGTCGGGGACCACTCGCATTTCTATGGCGGGTCTTGGTTCATCCGACCCTTTTTTATTGTTATCGCGGTGGGCGTCTTTTTAAGAAATGGCTGATTCGGGCCATGGCTCCGGCCAGGTCGTGGTTAAATATAAAATACATAGTTCATGTCCTGGTAATATTTTTGTCTTTCGTAGTGGTCAGCTCCAATATTCAGGCGCGCGAACAACCGACTATATCCGGAAGTCTTGGTCAGCACAGTATTTTATCGAGAGTTTCTGGTCGAGAAATGGAGGACTTGGTAGTCGAGGAGGCCGGTCCGGTGGAGTTCGTTAAAGAAGTGTCATATTTAGGTGCCCAGGCGATTCGACCCAAGGCGGAAAGCTTGGGACAAGTCATGTCTGGCAATGGCGACCCGGCAACAGATCTTTTAATTGAGAGCTTGCCCCCCTCTATAATTTTAAATGCAGTTCGAGTCCAAACCGATCTGTTAGCCGCGGATGAATCGGTTAGAACTAGAACCCAGGTTATTGAACATATCGTAGAAGCAGGTGAAAATGTCGGGTCAATTGCTCATCGATATAATTTACAAACAAATACTATCTTAGTGGCCAACGACTTAAGCGCCCGTAGTGTTATACGCCCCGGTCAAAAATTAAGAATATTACCAGTCGACGGTATTCTTTATACGGTTAAGAAGGGTGATACAATTTTGAGCATCGCCAACAAGTATAAGAGCACGGCTGAACAAATTATGGAGTTTAATGATTTGGCTGATGCCGGCGCATTATCTATTGGTCAGTCGTTAATTCTGCCAGGAGGAAAATTGCCAGCGCCAGCGCCAGCGCCAGCGCCAGCGCTCGTAACCACTAATTTACGCCAGGTATTTAGTCCGGCCACAGGTGGGGGGTCTGGTCGATTGCTTTGGCCAACTTCAGCGCGGCGTATCACTCAATATTATAAACGGAGTCATCTAGGTGTTGATATTGCTGGTCCAGTTGGCACTCCAATTTATGCTGCTGACGACGGGGTAGTAACTTTTTCTAGTTGGAACAACGGTGGCTATGGGCGAATGGTGATTATTGATCATGGCAACGGTCTCCATACTAGATATGCGCATGCTTCGCGTAATTTGGTGCAGAACGGCGATGTGGTTAAACGCGGTGATGTTATACAGCTCATGGGATCCACTGGTCGTTCAACTGGGTCACATATTCACTTCGAAGTATTGTCCGGGGGAATTTACAATCGGGTGAATCCATTCGATTATATTCAGTAGAATTGGTTGTAATAAAAAGCTAAGTAAAAAAGCGCGTCTTAATTGGCGCGTTTTTGCTGAAAAGTAGTTTACTCTTCCTCGTCTGGCGATGGCTTGGATCTTTTATGCAACCCAGTGTGATCAAAGATAGTGGGCAGGAAAATGCAGACTACTGCCACAACCAACAGGGTGACTCCCAGGTTGATGTTTCCAACTGCCGAGAATTGGAATGGAGCCAGTATCAAGATAATTATGCCAGTGTATCGGGCTCCGTAAATCATAGAACCAATAAAACCCTTGCTACTGAAGAGAAGTAGTCCCACCAGCCAACAAATAAAGATACCGATCACTGCCTGGCTGACTGCTGCTGGGTCACTACTGCTGACGATAGTCTTCATTTCATCTTCACAGCCAGTAAGTAGCAGTGACATGAGGCTCATCAAAGCTACGAGAAGGAGTCCAACCAAATTTTTCATCTCTCACCCTCCAAGTCGTTAATTATTAACGATTAAACAAGGTAACACGGCGGATTATTTCTTGTCCATAGATGTACTGTTGCAGCGTTCCAGTTACCAAATGTGGATAATGTACTGTCCGCGACAGGTAGACTGAGGCGACCTTCTGCGCGGGCGTAAGCTTGTTCATACTGAGACCGGTGTGACGACGCTCGTGGTTGTAATGTTGGACCCACAGCGCTAGCTTGTACCGGACGGTCTCGATCGGGTCATGAAACCAGATCGTTCGCCAAACGCACTCTCGTTTGAAGGTCTTGTGGTACCGCTCGATCTTCCCGTTCTACTTCGGGTTGTATGGCTCGTTGAAGATAGGGATGATCCCCAGATCAGCGCAGAGGTTCCTCATCTCCCTACCATTGAACTTGTTGTCGAGTCGTATCGCCCGGATGCGGAATGGCGACACACGCACCAGCTTGACGATAA
>JAHJAU010000062.1 GCA_018813785.1 Patescibacteria group bacterium
ACTCATAGTTATATTTTTCAGGATCCAACAATTTTAGAATATGATTACGAATCAGTTTATGGGGTGACGGTGGAATATTTAGCTCATAAGCTGGGCGATCATCCCTTACGAACACTGAATATCGGTGGCGGTGGATACACTATGCCGAAGTTTATCGCTAACGGTTACCCTGACTCACAGGTTGATGTGGTTGAGATTGATCCGGCCGTGACCCGGTTTAATGAAAAATATCTGGGGTTGAATCCGGTCGGGGATATCCGGACTTATAATTTGGATGCCCGAGTATTTTTTGCCTGGGGAGCAGGTGGTAATCAGTATGATCTTATTTTTGGGGATGCTTTTAACGATTATTCCATTCCATATCATCTGACCACTTTGGAGTTTGCTCGTCTGGTCAGGGAACATCTGGCCCCCGGCGGCATTTATGCTTTAAATACGATTGATGATTTGGGGCGCGGTCGGTTACTGGCCTCGTTCATTAAGACTATCCAGGAAGTTTTTCCTTACGTGGAAGTTTCTACGGCCGGCAAAGATTGGCACGAGAATGGTCGTAATACTTTTATAATTTTGGCGTCTGATGAGCCGATTGATCGAGTGAGCTGGTCGGAATCAGCTGACTACGCCTACGCTCAGAAAATTGCCGCTCCTCAGGCACTATCCTTAGCTGAAGTCAAAGAATTATTATCAGCGGAAGCAGTGGCTGATATCGCCGGTCGGAGCGGTGGAGTGAAATTGACCGATAACTACGCACCAGTTGACAGCATGACCGCTCCGCTGTTTCGGGAGTATTAGGTTGCTCAGAAATTAAGGTAAAAGAGCGTCAGACAGTTTTTGGCCTAAAGCCGTCTGACGTTTTTAAAATAAAAAAAGCCCGATGCAATAAGTGCATCGGACGTGAGTGATTTTGTGGTGATTTGGGCGCTAACTCGCGAGCACCGCCGCCGGGAGGTCGCCGAACCAGCCGACGTCGAGCCAGCAGTAGCTCCAGCGCCACCTGTAGTCGTCCCAGTGGAGCAAGCGCACATACAGGTCACCGTTCCGGTCGCGGTAGACAGTACCCCAGAAGAACACGTTTTTGCTCTGCCACTCCTTGGGAATGAGGTGAGGGTGGGCAATAAGGTGATCGAGGACGTTGGCGTTCAAGACCGGCTGGTGTTGTAGCTTCTGGCGAAGATCATGACCAAAAATGTTTCGGTCGTCCTTCTGCCCGTCGGACAGATAGAGCTGAACCTGGGTCGGATCCCAGACCAGGTGACCGCTTGGCCGATGTTCTTCAACAGTCCAGCTCTCATAGGGAATGAACGGATCAGCGTCCCCGTTGATGTTCCTGGGGGCGTGTTCCCGCATGGCCTCGTTCCAGTGCCCCGGAGCATGCGTAAGGAGATACCCCAGATCATCAGGCTTAAAACAACCGGGGGTATCCCAGATTCTGCCCCAGTGTCTGAGGAATGACTCTGGATCTTCCGGATGAAGCGCCTGGATCTCAGGTGGAAGCCGCTCGACTTCCCAGAAATCACGAACCTCGCAGTTGAGACCACCTACCAAGGATTCCTCTCCTGGAGGAGCATAGAAACGACGAATGGCTCCATGACCCAGAACGTCGTAATTTCCAGGGTTCGCCCCAAAGAGTTCCCGACCACGAGGAGAGAAGACCTCGCGATCCGTCAGGAACAACACATGACGTCCATTGGTCGCCTGCTGGTCAGGCACCTCGACCCAACTGATAAAGTCACACATTTTTAAAACCTCCCACCCGAGTTTAAAAGACCATTTTTAAAAGAGCTAAAGAGTTTGCCACAAAGGGATATGGGTGTCAAACCCATAAAAGCGTTACCTTTTATTAGTTTCAACGTATTCTATATTAGATACGCCTTAGGTTTGCTATACTTCACTATATTTAAATGAAAATTTTATGAGTTTATTTAAGAAATTTGGTGAAAATAAGAAACCAGCAATTGCTTTCGGTGCGATTTTGGCTTCGGTTTGTACCGTGCTTATATTCCTTGGAGTGTTTGGTTTATGGTATTTGGGCTCGATCAGATCCACCCCGGTAGAACCAGAAGAAATTTTGCCGACAATTAAAACTGATGGTGCGCTGGGCGAAGTGAAACAATTTAAATCAGCCGAGGAATTTGGTGCTTGGCTAGAGATCGCTGATACCAAATCACAATATGGTGGCGGTTTGGTTGGTCGGTTCGATATGGGGGGAGTGATGACGGACAGTTTGGAGTTGGGTTTTTTGTCGGAGAGCGTGCCAACCGCCGCACCGCCGATCAATGGTGATGCGGCTGGTAGCAAGGCTATGGGTTTTGGCGGCGGCAGTGCCGAACGCATTTCTGAAACCAATGTTCAGGTCACTGGTATTGATGAGCCGGATATTTTAAAGACCGACGGTCGAAGAATTTTTTATTCACCGCAGGCACGTTATTATCCGTTGTTAAGAATGGTGGAGCCGATGTTCGACGAGGGAGCAGTGAGCAGTGAAATATCAGCAGTGGCACCGGAAATGATTAGCGACAAGATGATTCCACCGTTTTATAAAGAGCCGACGATTAAAACCGTGAATGCTTTTCCGCCGGAAGAGTTAGCATTGGTCGGGGAGATCGATCGTTCGGGTGAGATGCTTTTAGCTGACAACACGCTCGCCGTATTCACTTATGATGGTGTGTCTGCCTATGATGTTTCCGATCCAGCCAATCCCCAGGAAACCTGGAAGATTTCTTATCAAAATAACAATTGGCCAGTAGCGCAACGGTTGCTGGAGGGCGATTTATATTTGGTGTTGTCTGGTGATATTAATCGCGGGCGACCGTGTCCGTTTGTACCAATTACATTAGGCAGTTCGGAAGTTGCTGTAAGCTGTGGTGATATTTGGCATCCAGTTTTGCCGGCTTCAGCGGACGTCATTTATACCGTACTGAAGGTGGATTTAGTAACTGGTGAGACGAAGAATCAGGCCTCATTCGTAGGCTCAAGTTCTGGCTCAACCGTTTACATGTCGGCTGATAATATTTACATCACTCATCAATATTCACCGGATGTGTTTAATTTTATGGTTGGTTTTTTGAATGAGAATCCGGATATCGTGCCTAATTATGTCAGTGAACGATTAAACAAAGTTTCTGGTTATGATATTTCTGATGAAGCCAAGATGATCGAATTACACGGCGAACTTGGTCGTTGGTTAGGATCGCTGGATGAAGACGAATCCTTGCGCTTAAATAATGAAATGGAAAATCGCACTGATGCTTATTTTAAGAAACACCGACGCGAATTGCAGTCAACTGGTGTGGTTCGACTGGCGGCTGAAGATTTGGCGGTTAAGGCTTCCGGAATATTGCCGGGTATCTTGCTGAATCAGTTCTCGCTTGATGAATACAACGAGTATTTGCGTGTGGCCACCACGATCGGTAGCGCCGGCGGTTGGTTTTGGCAGTTTGGTTTTGGTACCAACACCGAAAGTGTGAACGATGTCTATGTGCTTGATATGAATCTCAAGCAGGTTGGCGCGGCTTTGGACATGGGGTTGTCCGAACGCATCTACTCGGTGCGTTTTATCGGTGAGCGCGGTTACGTCGTGACGTTCCGACAGACCGATCCGTTTTATGTACTTGATTTATCGAAGCCAACGCAACCGGAAATCAAAGGAGAACTTAAAATTCCAGGATATTCATCTTATTTACATCCGGTTCATGATAATTTAATTTTGGGTATTGGTCAGGAGGGCAATCAGGTGAAATTATCATTGTTTGATGTAACTGATCCGACCATACCAACGGAAAAATCTAAATATACTTTGAAAGAGTATTGGTCAGATATTTTAAATACCCATCACGCCTTTTTGTTGGACGATAAATTTAAGGTGTTTTTCTTGCCGGGTGGTGAAGGTGGTTACGTTTTTTCTTACGAAGGTGATGAGCTGAAGCTGATTAAAGCGGTTCGAGGATCAGAGGTTCGGCGGGCGTTATTTTTGGATGACTACTTATATATAGTCGGGGACGCGGGCATCATTGTACTTGATGAAAAAGACTGGAGTCGAGTTAAGGAATTGCAATTCGAATAGAGTTCGACGGAACTATTATTAAACAAAAAGAGCGTCGCGGTGCGGCGTTCTTTTTTAAGCAAAGAGTTTTTAGAATATTTTTTGGCTAACTTTAGATAATTAAATTGAATAATCAATCCAAAAATGTTATAATTACTTTATAGATAATAACCAGTCTGATATTAATTTATGACCAACGAAACACGACCCGGTTTCAATCCGTTAGATAGTTTAACTGGCGATACTGTTGAAGAAGCAGCTGCTGAAGAGGTAATTGATGAAGAAGCAGCTCGGCTGAAGGCTTTTAATGAAGATTGGGTTTCCAGGAGGAGGTATGATAATCTTAAAATCGATCGACCAAACGCTATTCGGATAATGGAAGAGCATGGCTTAACAGCTGGGCAACAAGAAGCCTGGCTAGAAAAATTCGATGCCGATAATTTAGAAAGAACTGCCCAGGTTGAAAAAATGAGACGAGAACAAGCGCAGGAAACTAAGAGTGATGAGAAAACAACTCAGCAAACAGAAGAGGCAAGGCAGCTTTTAGAAAAACTAGCCCAAGAACAAAGACAACAAGAATTAGCCAGACGACAGCAAGAAGCTGAAGAACAAAGACTTGCTGGTAAGTTGCCGGGTCAGGAACACCCAGTTCAACTTATAGAACCGGCCGAGCATGCTAAATTGCTCAAAGAAGTAGAAAGAAGGCTGAAAGAAATTGAGCAGGCCAAGAAACCGAAAGGCTTAAAGAGTTTAATTAAAAGGCTGGGTGGATTATTTGGGAGATAAAAATAAAAACACTGCTGGGCGGTGTTTTTTATGCCTGCAAATCCCCGGGTGTGAGTCCGAAATTTATTTACTAGAACTTTCATTTTGGCGGGAGGTTATTGACGACCAGGCCTTTTTTATTTATATTACATCATCGTTCATTGATATCGACTCGCCGGTGGTCATGGCCGGATGGGGATGAGATATCGTCTCTTTCCGGCCAAGACCAAGGCAGTCGCGGTTTTTACTTGGGTTAGAGGAATGTCGAACGGCGCAATGTAGCGCCGGGGAGAGAAACATGAGTAAGGATTTTGCCGTGGCCGGGTTGACGCCCGATCAGTTGAACTCCGTCGTCGAGAAGCTTGGGGGATATGAGGGCGCCCTCAAGTTCCTCCGTGGCGAGTTGGTGGTTTCTGCGCCGGTTCGCGATTGGCGCGAACAGGACGGCGTGATCCACTTCACCGTCACCTCCGACGGCACGACCGGTGAGGAGTGGATCGCCCGGCTGGAGGGGAAGGGCTTCTGCGTCAGTGAGTATGCCAAGAGTGTACTCCGTTCATCGGATTTTAAGCCCATGAACGGCTTGACGACCCGGATCGCCGTTCTTCCGGGCGCCCTCTTCACCGATGACGACAGGGTCACGAGGAAGATTTGGGTGGATGCCGAGAGGCGCGGCTTCACGAAGCCGAACCCCGAGGTTGCCTGCCTTATCCGGGAGAAGTTCTCGGACGACGACCTCGCGGTCATGGGTCTCTTTTGGCTCGTCACCATGCACGAGCCAATAGAGGATTTCGTCGGCGATTCGGATCTGCTCTTCGCTAACCGCGACGGCCACTTGCTGGGCGCGTATTACGGCAGGCTCGACGGCTGGTGGTTCCGCAACGTCGGCTTCGCGTTCGTCGCCCCGCAAGCCAGTCCTTATCGCTAGGACTCTTGGTTCCGCACTTTGACCCTTGGCCCTTTGCTCTCTGAAGACCCGTCCCTACTCGTGAGGCGGGTTTTTTACTTAGGTCGATGCTTTGAGTCGACAGACGATAAGTTACTTAACGAATTTTTTATCGCATCGAATACAGGGCGATAGCCAGGGCATGAGTGACATTTAATGATTCCAATCGTGGATCATGGGGGATTTCGATTGAGATACCTGGGATTGTTAAGCGAATACCCTGACCTTCAGAGCCGGCGATGATCGCCAGATGTTCTTGTCCAGTTAATATCTCAGGTGAAACAGCGTCAGCTCGTTTTTCCAAGCGAAAGAATAGCCGACCACTGTTCGTCAGATACTCAGCAGCGACGGTAGGTGACATTTTTAACCAGGGCACCTGAAACATAGCTCCGGCTGAGGCTCGAATAACTTTTGGTGCGGTAACATCAGCTGACTCAATTAGCAGTAGAGCCGCATTGAAACCAAGACAAAGTCGCAAAATAGCCCCGACATTGCCCGGATCTTGCACGCCATCTAAGACTACTAAAATTGGATAATTAGCGATATCAGTTTCTTTCCAGTGTGGAATTCTGGCGATGGCGGCCCGATCTTGTGGAGTTTCAGTGGTTACTAATCGATCAAATTCAGCGGTGTCTTCGCGAGTGAAGATAAAATCCACAGCCGAGCCGGCGGTTTCCATCGCTTTATCTCCCTCGACCAAACAAAGGCCGTGCTGTTCACGGTCTTTGTTGTGTTGTAGTGATCTGATTAATTTTTCTTGCGCTTTAGTGAGCATAAATTTTGTTCGTCGGTAAGTGTAACCCCGTCAAACACTGTGGTCAATCGCGGTTAGATTATTAGGCTTGAGATATGTGGCTGACTTCCTCCTGAAATTTTTTGTTCAATCCAGCATTGAATACTATGGGTTGGGCATTGACATTTTTGGTTGGTTGTGTTAAGCTACGGCGAGGTAAACGGACTTCACGACCGAAGTCATCCATCGTTTCGGCGACAGGGACAGTTGGTCAAAAAGGGACGTTAACCGAAAGGTCGGTTAATTAAAAAGAAATACTAGTCGAAACATGGACAATTACGGACAGGGTTCTCGTCCGCAGCGCCAGATGTTTGACGTCTCCGCCCTCGGCCTGAAATGCGCCGAGTGTGGGACCGATATCACTGAGCTGCCGTTCGAGCCCAATCAGGACCGTCCGATCTACTGCCGCGACTGCAATCGCAATCGTCGGAAGAGCTTCGGTCCTCGCTACTAAGCGAATCAAAACTAAAGACCCCGCCTTCGGTGGGGTCTTTAGTTATCCCAATTTACCATTTTTATGAGCGCCAGCTCGCTTTCTTCTGTTGGCTGATGGTGTTACAGTTTTTTAGGAGGCAATAATGCACGATTCTATTATTGAAAAGCTCCATGCAACTGCACTACAGCTGGCTGAACTTTTTGGTGTCGAAGATAAGGCCAGGGATCTCATCCAAGACACTCTGGATTTGCTGAATGAGGAAAGTTCTTTCAATCAAATTGTGCGGAATTTATCTGCCACCGAAACAATTGAAGATCTTCATATTTTGGCAGCAATCTGGCTGGCTCTGGGTTCAAATCATCCAGCAATCAGAGTGTTTACTATCGAATTAGATGCAACTGGAGTGCAGATAGAGACAGATCTTGGGAGGGCACTTTGGGCCGAAGCTAAGAAAAGACATCCTCCAATAGTAGTTAAATCTACAACCAAGAGGTTGCTTTTTACCCCCGAGTCTTGCTCGACCCAGCCGGTTAGTGAAAAACCCGGCGAACAAGAGGTCGATATTTCGCTCCAGGCTTTCATCTCATCCGCTAGATGCAACGTTATTTTTCTTTCATTTATTGATGCTGCGTTAGGTGATCAGGAAAGTGTTGAGGGACTACGGTCTCTGCTCGAGTTGATTGTCTCGCATCACATCTTCCCTATTGGATTTACTGACGGCGATCGAACCGTAATTGTGGTTAGAATGACGTAAGTAAATCCAGGATCAGAGTCAATTATAACTGCGTGAGTAATTCACGTAGTTTTTATTTTAAGTGAACCTTGATCTAGATCAGTTATCATTGGCCAGATAGGAAATAACTTTTTCTGCCACATTTATACCAGTAGCCGTTTCGAAACCGACAAATCCTGGCGCGCGATTAACTTCTAGGATCACTCGGCGATTATCGATAGTTATTGCTAGATCTACCCCAGCAAATTCATAGTCGAGTGTTTGGGCTGCTTTTTCACAAAGTCGTAGCAAATCAGCTGGTAATTCAGCTGGTTCAGCTGTTCCACCCAGTGAAATATTGTGTCGGAAGTCATCGAGTGGAGGTTTTTTCTTTATAGCACCCAGTGCTCGACCGCCGAGTATCAAAACCCGATACTCATTTTTTATCTGTAAATATTCCTGAACGATGAAGAATCCATCGTCTTGCTGGTTTAATATTGTAGTCAGTGTCGACTCATCTCGACACAGGTGAACGTGCGTACCCTGTGAACCATGTACACCTTTCAGTACCACTGGGTAATTAATTGTCGATAGACGAGCCAGAAGATCAACTGAAGTCGTTGATTGAAAGCCGTGCGGCGTGATCAAGCCAGCCTGATCCAATTTCCAAGCTTGGTAAGTTTTACTTTGCACATAATTATTAGTGGCCAGGGCACGATCCATTACTCGTAATCCGGCTTGGTGGGCTAATTCAGCCAGTAACAACCCTTCTGAAATGAGAGGGAAAATGTTTCGAATGAAGACTGCCGAAAATTTGTCACAAATATTACAGTCGTCTATTAGCGCCTGAAATTTGTCGGTCATGATAAAAACCACATCGTTTAAACCAGCGACCTTGGTATAATGATTCATTTTTTGGCCGACCCGAACCAGACGAATATTTTCTTCACGATCCGGATTGCCAATAATAAGTAAATTCATCGATTTATTTTGTGATCTTAGAATATTTAACTCAAACTAAGAGATTCTTCGGCAAATGTAAAGCTATTTTTTGACGACCTGGCCGGAATCAGTTATCGTCATTGCCTGGCTAGAAAGACGTTCTTTTTTGGAGGTAAAGAATGGATATCAAGTCGCTCTGGATCATGTTCTGGGCACCAGCAGTGATTTTTTTGCCAGCGATTTTTTTCATCTCACGGTTGAAATCAAAACTGTTTCGAGGTGGAGATATTAAGGATGCCTTGCAGATTGATCAGGCGGGCATTCGGACGGCGACCGTGACTTACGAGAATACAAATCAGAGGCAATCCGTAGTTTTATTCGGCATGATCCATGTTGGCCGGCCGGATTACTACGAACAGATTAGCAATCGAATTCTCGCAGAAGAACAGGCTGGCCATCCCGTTCTCTATGAACAGGTCAAGCCATCTACACCAGTAGAAGAAGCGGAGCTGTCACCCACAGAGCGTGTTATTTTAGAAGTCTTCCGACGTTTTAGTCTCATTCAGAGGCTGATGGCTCGGGCAGTCAGAGCCGAGCATCAAATGAGTGCGTTAGCACCAAGTAACACTTGGGTACATAGCGATCTGACTGTTCGTGAATTCGGTCAGCTTTTGATGCGGGGAGATACCGCCTGGCGGTTTATTTCTGTCGTCAGTTGGTTAGAGACAACAGCATCGTGGCTATCGTTAGTACCAATTGCCGGTCAATTCATTAGTTGGTTGATCAGATCGGTTTACGCCCTGCTATTGGTGGTTATAATTTTAATATTTCCACCGGCCATGCGTCGTCTAAGATACATCATTCTCGATCACCGAAATGCGATTGCTTTTCAGGGCATCGTGAGGGCGCTGGCCGAGAATGATCGGGTTATCTCCATTTGGGGAGCGGCGCATCTACCTGGTATTGGTCAGCTACTACAGCAGAAAGGATTCACCTTAACTCAGATTGAGTGGTTCACGGCGTTCAATTTTCGTCAGTAAGTATGTTTAAGTCAATCGGGATTTATTTCCCGATTTTTTATTTCAAAAAACCACAGGTTTTTGCCCGTGGTTTTTAGTCGTTAATTTTTTTGATTATATCAACTTCCATTTACCACCGCTTGGCAGTCGGTCCAAATTTTTTTCATGCGATCGAGTGAGATGCCAACCCTACCGGCTAACTTAGCTGGTTCACCGGCGGCTACTTCCCGACATAACATCAGTCCCTGAGCAGCGAAACGATCCAGCTCCCAATGATGTAAATCGTCAAGCACTGTAATTGGGTATAGCGTGGCATGATCCACTAGTTTTGCCAGCGAATCTCCATTGCTCCAGCCGATCATAATAATGCCTTTACACAGTCCATATTGCAGGGCTTGTTCCGTAAATTTACCATTGGTGACGATCCATACTTCATCAAAATGCGGACATTTTTTGTTTGCTTCATAGCCCTCGCATAGATCTTGGAAACGTGCCCAGGTGGCCATAGCGTCTTTTAGTTTGACCGTATCTTCAAATTTATTGCGAAATTTGGCTTCGATGACAATGTTGTGATTGTCTTTTCGGGCGATGACGTCCACCTCGTGATTAACACACAATCCAATTAGATCGTGTGTCGGCACCTGAGCTTTATAGCGATAAGCATTTAGAATAGAGGCAACATAAAATTCGAACTTGAATCCAGCCGGTCCTAGTTTTAACAGGGCGGTACGCAAACCATAACGATGAGCCAGGTGTCTGCCTTCCTTGCGTAACTCCCGCCGGATTAATGAAAACAATTGTCGAGTTGTCATTTTTTCGGTCACCCGTCCCGTGACCCGCTTCAAAATGCGCTCGATCATTTCTAGCGTAGCACCGGCGCGACTTAACGTACCGCGAATTTTATCAGTATCGAATTCGACTAATTCTCCAGTAGATTTAATTATTTTCATATAATCTGGTTGACAGTGGTTATGCTCGTAGTGGTTTTAAGATCGCTGCCAGAGAAAACATGACTGCCCCGATTAACACCACCGTTGCCCCGGAAGGTAAATCATAGATAAACGAAACAATCAGTCCCACAGCCACCATGATTTCTGCCAGAATAACAGAAGCTATGATGTGTCCACGAAAAGTTTTAGTAATGAGACGACTGGCAGCAGCCGGCAAAATCAGAAGTGCTGAAACTAATATAATGCCGAGCATCTTGACACCTAAAACAGTAGCTAGCGCCAATCCAATATATAATAATAAAGTTTTTCGACTAACTGCCACACCAGAAACAGCGGCTTGATCGCGCGATAGTGACAAGTAGATTAACCGTTTTAGGTTGCTGGCCAGCCAGATTAGAATAACTACGCCAACCGTGTAGATATAAATTAGATCAGGTGTTCGAATTGCCAAAATACTACCGAACAGAAATGAAACCAGTTCCGGTTGATAGCCGGCTTTAAAACTCATTAGGATTACACCTAAAGACATGCTGGAAGTAAAAAAGATGCCAATTAAAGTATCTGATGGTAAATGTGTGCGTTGTTCCAGCCACCAGATCAGCAATGCAACCAGTGCTGCCCAGATCAGAGCTGTCGGCAAGGGTGAGATACCGGCCAGTAGAGCAATCGCCAGTCCGGCCAATGTTGAGTGAGCGATGCCATCGCCAAAAAAAGACATTTTTCTGACCGTGACAAAAATACCCAGAAAAGATAAAAGTGCGGCAAGCATCAGACCAGCCAGGAACGCTCGTTGCATGAATGGATAGGAAAACATCTCGAACAATTCCATATTAGTTATGCTTAGACTTATGATCGTCTGAGTTTTTAGTGTGTTTATTCTTGTGTTTGGTGTGACTGTAAACCCGGGAATGTTCACCGAAAACTCGGGTGATTGTCTCTTCAGTTAAGGCCGCCTCAGGTGCACCAAAGCAAAGCATTTGGCGATTTAAACAAATGACATTATCGACGAGTTTTGAAACCACTGCCAACTCATGCGATACCATTAAAATAGTTGTTCGATGTTCCACCTTAAGATGTTGGATAATTTTAAAGAAAGCTTCTTCACCAACTACATCTATGCCACTAGCTGGTTCATCCAGAATAAGCAACCAGGGTTCATTTAGTAACGCCTGAGCAATCAGCACTCGTTGTAATTGTCCGCCAGATAATTTCCCGAGTTGACGACCGACAATATCCGTTGGCAATCCTACTTCGTCGAGCATTTCAGCGATACGTGATTTTGGACAATGTTTATGTCGTGCCAGATCCATGTACTCAGCTACAGTAATAGGGAAGTCTGGATCAAATTCTAGCCGCTGAGGTACATAACCAATGCGGTCGCGCATTTCATCAATTGGTGCGCCAAAAATTAAAATTCGTCCTGCCGTCATTGGTATCAAACCCAGGATTGCCTTAATTAAAGTGGTTTTTCCAGAACCGTTTGGCCCGATCAGTGCTGCCACTGATCCTCGGGGAATTTCAAAAGATACATTTTCAACCACCACTTTTTCACCGTAGGAAATACTGCAGTTCTGACTAACCAGGGCAGTTTGTCTATTGATTTTGGGCGATTGTTTGGGCATTGTAGAGCATTAAAGCGATATAAGAATCTCGATTATTAAAACCACCGAGCGGATCAAGAATAGCTATTTTGAGACCGTGATCTTGGACGAATGGTTCCAGGGTCGCCGTGGATATTTGTGGCTCGGAATAAACTATACCGACATCAGTTTGATCAACAGCATGTCCGAGTGAGGCTAAGTATTGCGGGGTCGGTTCTTTACCAGGTGACGGTTCGAAGGAAGCGGCGACTGTCAAGTCATACTCTTCAGCAAAATAATACCACGCGGCATGCAGGGTTACTATTTCACGCTTTTGGATCCGGCTTAAGATTTCACGGATCTGGGTGTCGGCTTTGGCCAGCTCGTCGAGATAAGCAATTAAATTAGTTTCTATGACTGGGGCTAGATTTGGCCAACGCGTCATTAAGTCAGTAGCGATGTTGGTGGCAATGATGGCGGCGTTGGGAACACTCAACCAATAATGCGGGTCAGTGTCGCCATGCTCATGATCGGGTTCCGATTCACGTTCGCTTGCTTCAGCAGTGATTATTTGATCTCCCTCAGAGTGATAGAGATTAATTCCAGCAGTCAGAGTAATTACATTTGTCTGTCCACCCTCGGCTAAAGCAATCGCCCAATCATCCATGCCGTAGCCAATAGTATATAGTACAGCTGCAGCGTGTAGATTTTTTAGAGTAGTTGGTGTGGGTTCGAAAGTGTGCGGGCTAGCCCCAGAGGGTAGAAGTAGAGTTACCTCAGCCGCATCGCCGGCTACATGTCGCGCTATATCATATAAAGGAAAGATGGTCGCTGCTACTTTGGGTGTGGTTGTCTCCGAACGTTGTTTTTGAGAAAAAAGACTACCAGCTAACCAAGTCGTAATTAGAATAGCAGCGATTATAACCCCGCCGAGAATTATTTTATTTTTCAGCACCGTCTTTTTTTTCATATGTTAAAATTAAATTAATCGTTTCTAGGTTGGGTTAGAGAGATGGCAACGATCGCAGGTTGAATAAAATTCAAGTGCATGTTGTTTAGATTGATTTTTAAGCGGGCAGGGGACGCAGGTAGCTAATCCGCAGTGTTGGCAGATCGAGTGAGCGTGGTGGTCACGACCAGTTAGTTCGTAATAAGTTTCTTTTCCGCGCACTTCGGCTTCGCACAGCAATCCTTTGTTTGTTAGCTGGGAAACATTGCGATAAATGGTTGATAAGTCAGCCCTAAGCAGGCGATTGTGCAGTTGAGCCACAGTCCAGGCGCGTTGTTCGTCAAATAATTGAAGCAGAGCCCGACGATCAGCGGTGTTGCGCAGGCCAGTATCAGTAAGTATTTTTTGAGCATTTTCGCTAGTCATGCTAATATTCTTGCAAATGGGTTTGCATTTGTCAAAAAATTTAATTTTTTAAAGCCGGAAAGAAACATGTTTAATTCCATGGTTTATTATCTTCAAAGTTTACAGTTCGGATCTAATACCGTGTTTGACTGGATTCAGGCCTTACTATTATTTGTTGGCTTGAATTTATTATTGAAAATCATCCAGGTGATAATTATTGTTCGGTTGAAACGTTTGGCTGGTCGAACAAGAACTGATTTTGATGATGTGCTTATTAAAATATTTACTCGGATCAAGCCACCTTTTTATATTTTAGTTTCGATCTATTTTGCCACACAGATGCTAAGTGTTTCCGGTCTGGCTGAACGAGTTATTTATGTCGCTTTCGTTTTGGTCGCGATCTATGAAGTTATTCAGGCACTTAGTCGGCTGGTAGATTATTTTATTGATAAGTATATTCGGGCAGCTGAAGAAAATGGTGATGTTGAGCAGGCACAAACCATGGCCAGTGCTGCTAGTGTTTTTGTTAAAGTAGTGTTGTGGGCGCTGGGTATTGTGTTGGCTCTGTCCAATCTCGGTTTGAACATAACTTCCCTGGTTGCTTCCTTGGGAATTGGTGGGATCGCCGTGGCTCTCGCTGTCCAGAATATCTTGGGTGATGTTTTTAGTTCCTTCTCTATTTACGCTGACAAACCTTTCAAACTGGGAGATTTTATCGTCGTCGGTCAGGACAAGGGTGTAGTAGAAAAAATTGGTCTAAAGAGCACCCGTATTCGGACTTTGCAAGGTGAGCAGTTGGTTATTTCAAATCGTGAATTAACCAGTGCCCGAGTACAGAATTTTAAAAAATTAGAGAAGCGTCGCACCTCATTTATTATTGGGGTTGCCTATGGAACAGTGCTTGAAAAACTCAAGTCTATTCCAGATATAGTCACAGAAATTATTCAGGCCGAAGATAAGGTTGAGTTAGATCGGTGTCATTTTGTTGGTTTTGGCGATTCCAGCTTGAATTTCGAAACAGTATTTTATTTTGATTCGCCGGATTATGGTGAATACATGGATGCCTTACAGCGGATTAACTTCGCGTTGTATGAGAGATTTACTGAGGCTGGAATTGAGTTTGCGTTTCCAACGCAGACGATTCATTTAGCCCGGGACTAACATGGCAGATTATTTAGCCGGAAAATTTTCATCCTTGGTTGATCAGCCGCAGCTGGGTTTCTTAAAAACAATGGCTGTTGAATTGCCGACCGCTGAGTGGTTCTTGGTTGGTGGCGCGGTGCGCGATGTTATTCTGGGGCGATTCGATGATCAACAGCATGATTTTGATTTAGTCGTTCGTGGTGTTGACCTTGATGAAGTCTCGGCCGTGTTGTCGCGTCTGGGTCGGGTTAATTATGTAGGGCGTGATTTTGGCGTGCTGAAATTTTGGCCAGAGGGATCGTGGGTTGAGGCTCGATCGATTGACATTGCTTGGCCCAGGATCGAACAGGCTGGTAGATCGGGCGGTCGACGTGATTTTATTGTTCATTCTGACCCCGATTTGCCAATGGTGGATGATTTGAGTCGACGTGATTTTACTGTTAACGCTCTGGCCTGGGATTTTAATCAGGCACAATTGATTGATCCTTTTGGGGGTCTGGCCGATATTGAAGCCGGTCTTATTCGCGCGGTTGGCCAGGCAGATCAGCGTTTTCAGGAGGATTATTCTCGATTGTTGCGCGCAGTTCGTTTTGCCTGCGAGTTAGATTTTGAGATAGCAGAAGAAACCTGGGCGGCAGTGGCGCGTTTGGCGGATCATTTGAATGACACGCGGCCAGCTGAAGATGGTCGTATTGAGCGAATTGTGTCATACGAGATTATAGCCAGTGAATTTTTGAAAATGCTATCGGCAAATGCGGTGCGCGCGGTGGATTTATTGGAACGTAGCGAGATTCTTTTTAAGTTATTACCAGAACTAGGGCGATTAATTGGGTTGTCTCAACCCAGTAAGTGGCACAGTGAAGGTGACGTTTGGCAGCATACAAAATTAGCTCTACAAAAATTAACCGATCCAGATTTTATCGTGCTTTTCCCGGAAGAACAGCCAACATTAGAAACAAAACTGGCTGTTTTGCTACACGATATTGGCAAAGCCGATACTTTCAATCAGAGCGAAGGACGCATTACTTTTCATGGTCATGATGTGCGAGGGGCAGAATTGGCGCGGTCAATAACTGAACGATTAAAATTATCGAGTGTGCCCAGGTTGAATATTCGCCCCGAGCGGATTGAATGGTTGGTGCAAGCTCATTTGTTTCCTATCTTGGTGGATTTGGATCACGTGCGAAAAACTACGCTCAGTCGATATTTTTTGACCAACGAAGAAGCCGGTCGTCAGTTATTGCATTTAGGTTTCGCAGATTTAGCAGCTTCGATTCCTGAATCTGGTCAGCCGGACATTTCGAACCTCGAACGTTTGCTGATCGAATTAGATGAGGTGAAACTGAAACAAGCAGAGACACCGGCCTGGCTAACAGGCGATGAGGTGTTGATGGCTACTGGTTTAGAGCCAGGACCTAAAATTGGTCGATTGCTTGAAGAATTACATGAGGCGCAATTGTCCGGCGAAGTTGAAACTGAAGATCAGGCCAAAGAATTTTTATGGAAAAAAATAAGAGACTGGGAGACAGATTAACGATAAAATAGTTTTAATTTTTTCTAGAGTTACAAATAAATTTAATAAAATCCCGCTTGGGGGATTTTTTAAACTAATTACGGGATTTTTTGTCATTTTTGATTGAGTGATATAAAAAATCGCTGAAGAATCAGCGATTGATGACCGGGTTGGTTATTCTTCCCGATAAGCGAATGGATTTCGCCAGTCGGGATAATTGATGGTGAGCCAGTCCAGCGCGGTTGATTGATTGCGACCCCCCGGATAAGAGAATTCGCGAATCACTTCACCCGACCTAGCCAGATCAATAATTCGTGCTTGGTTATTTTTTGTGCCAAAGGTGACAGTCAAGCGAGTGAACAGGTCAATTCGCCAGATTTTTATTTCATCTGTTTGATTCGGTGTCAGCGATTCAGTGGTGAGTTTGATACGTGGACAACGGTGTTGATCATAGATAATGATCTCTCGAAAATTTAGTGGAAGCTTCGGGTTGGACAGAGCGGCTGAGAGTTCAGCATCTGACGACCAGCCCTCCGGCAGTTCGATCTCCACCAGATTTTTTCCCGGGCCATATTTTTCTGTGACCTGACAGCCCAGATGAACCAATCGACGTAGACCTGTAAATACGTTCCAGAGCCACCAATCTGAACTAGCGCAGTTATAGAATGAAAGTACCTGTTTCATTGCGGCCTCCTTGCAGCAGCAAGGATCGAGATTAACACGTTTTTAGCTTCAGGGTCAATTCCTGGATTAATTTTGACCTCTGGACTTACTTCGAATAAACTATCTGCGCGGGTAAAGCCGCCGCACCTTACAAAAAAGGAGATCGTCATGATCATTATGAAGTTTGGTGGTACTTCAGTAGCTACTGCTCAGGCCATGCGTCAGGTTGCTCATATCGTGAATCTGTATTGTGATCGTCAGCCGGTGGTTGTCGTCTCAGCTTTGGCTGGCGTCACCGATACTCTGGTGGCTTTGTTCGCCGCTCAGCGAGTCAAGAATCACTCGGGCATCGATGATATTTTGAGGAAGTTGAGCGAGCGACACCTAAGTGTGTTGGCTGACCTATTGGGTGAAGAACAGGATTCGCCAACGCAGACCAAACTCGTGTCATTGTTGGCAGAGCTTGAGCGAGTGGCGCGGTTGTCGCCCGTCGCGGAGTCTGATCAGCCACGACAGCTAGATCAATTGGTTTCGTTTGGTGAACGTTTGTCGACGGTTTTGGTGGCAGTTGCTCTGCGTCAGGCCGGTCGGCGAGCTCGTGATTTCGATGCGCGTGGTTTTTTGTTCACCGACGGCCAACATGGTGCAGCTAACATTAACTTCATTATGACTAACCTGGCGACCACTTCGACTCTTCAGCCGTATATCGAAGAAGGTGGTGTGCCGGTCGTCACGGGTTTCATCGGCTCTGCGCCAGATGGTTCAGTGACCACACTGGATCGCGGTGGTTCTGATTATACCGCGACCGTGCTCGGCGCAGCTCTTCAGGCCGAGGAAGTGTGGCTCTGGAAGGAAGAAGATGGCATCATGACCGCCGATCCGCGCATTGTGCCGAAGGCACGACTGCTGGCGGCGATTACTTATCGTGAAGCAGCCGAGATGTCTTCCCACGGTGCCAAGGTTTTGCATCCATTGGCTATTGTGCCGGTCAGACGACCCGGGATTCCAGTTCGGGTCAGAAATACCTTTAAGCCAGAGGCTGCGGGTACACTGATCACTGAATCGGTCGAACCGCCCAGATCCGGTGTACGAGTTATCACCGCCATTCGTGATTTGTCGTTGGTGGCGGTCGAGGGGTTGGGTATGACCGGACTCACCGGCGTGGCAGCAGAGGTCACTGGTTTGGCCAAGCAGGCTCGCGTAAATATTGTCATGTCCATGCAGGCTGCTTCTGAACAGAATATCTGTTTGATTTGTCGATCCAAGGATTCGGAGATCCTGGCCGGGGCGCTGCGGTCTGGATTGCGAGAGCGAATGGCTGCGCGATTGATTGATCAAGTCAGAGTAGAAGATAATATGGCGGCGATAGTGGTGGTTGGTGAGGGTATGCGTGGGCGCAAGGGCGTTGCCGGTCGGGTTTTCTCCGCTGTCTGCGGGGCGGAAGTGAATGTTTCCGCGATTGTTCAGGGACCATCTGAATGCAATATCACTTTTTTGGTTCAGAAAGAATCAGCTGAGGATGCAGTTCGGGCGCTACACGTTGCGTTTGATCTAGATATGTCCAGCGAGTCGGTCGCCATAGGAGGATCCAATGACCAATAACGGCCAGAAACTAATTCCGGTCGTGGTGGTTGGTACCGGTAATGTTGGTCGGGCACTAATCAGACAGTTGGCGGAACATGAAGCACTGTCAGTGGTTGGTGTTTCGAACAGTCGTCAGACAGCGGTGAGTTTATCCGGTTACAATCAGGCTGAACTTCTGGCGGTTGCCGCTGACGGTGATGTTGCTCGGCTGGACAGTTGTTTGCAGCACAGTGCGGCCGTATTAGCACTGCGTCTGCGATTAGGCTTTCCAGTTTCGCCAGTTATTTTGGCAGACGTCAGTACAGCTGATCTGAGCGAACAACATCGTCTCTGGCTGAAGATGGGGTTTTGTGTGGCCACCGCCAACAAACAACCGGTTACTGGTTCCATGCGGCTCTGGAATGAGCTGTTGTCCTACGGTCCAAATCGATATCGATTTGAGTGTACTTGCGGAGCTTGGCTACCAGTGGTGTCCCTATTGCAGGATTTGCGAGCCACCGGCGATCAGATCATTCGGATTGATGCCGCGCCTTCGGGTTCACTCGGCTATATCATGTCTGCCTGCGATGGGGCTGAAGATGGTAGCGGACAGTGTTTGACTTCGGCGATTCTGACCGCGCGAGAACTTGGTTTTACTGAACCTGATCCTCGTGATGATCTGTCACTTAAGGACATGGCCAGAAAAGCCCTGATTCTGGCGCGACTTGCCGGACAGAAGATCGAACTGGCGGATATCGCGATTCAAAGTCTGGTACCGCCCGAAATGAGCAGTCTGTCACTTCCGGAGTTTCTTGATCATCTTAAACGCGGATCTGGTTTTGAAGCGTTGGCCGCACGCCTGGTCGCTGTTCGTGGTCAATCTGAAGCAGAGAGCACTGGTCAGGTGTTGCGTTGTCTGGTCAGTGTGCAATCAGGTAGTGTGCAGGTTGGTCTGCAAGAAGTACCGGCAAATGGATCGTTTGGTCGGTTGACCGGAACGACCAATACGTTTCATATCACAACCAAACGTTGTGCGACGTCACGTCTGGCGGTTTATGGGCCGGGTGCCGGAGCGGAAGTTACCGCGGCTGGAGTTCTGTCAGATATTCTTCGTATCGCCGCAACTCTGCGGTAATCAAATCATCAGCACTCCACATGGAGTGCTTTTTGTGTCACAGGAAACCCCGTGCGAAGGCAGCGTGGTTAGCCGCCGGAGCGCGGGGATGAATGTGACCCGGAGCGAAGCGGAGGCTTTTGCGCAAGCTAAGCTTGCGAACTGGAAGGAAACCCCAGGCTTGAGCCCGGGGAGGATGTCATTTTGTTTAATTAAAAAAGAACCGTCGAGTTGGACGGTTCTGAGTAGTATCCAAGAAGAATTGCGATCGAGTTTTAGTTGGTGACGGTAGCCTAAGCTTGTCGGCTTCTTGATCGATTTAGGGCGAACTCAATGAGCAGAACCAGCAGTGGGATCAGAATGAGTGCTACCGGCAGAAGCGGAGCCAGTCCAGCGCCCAGTCCAGCGCCCAGTCCATAGCCCAGTCCAGCGCCCAGTCCATAGCCCAGTCCAGCGACCAGTCCATAGGCCAGTCCAGCGAC
>JAHJAU010000063.1 GCA_018813785.1 Patescibacteria group bacterium
ATCAGGCAGACCATCGAGTCATACCCGGAACATCTGCGGGTTGGGGCGTTCCAGGTGGTGACTCTCGACAGCGGTAGTGAGGGCGCAAACCATGGCGCCCTGCGCGAGGACTACGGCATCGACACCTACTTCTGCGACCCGTACTGCTCTCGTGGCATAAGGACTCGGTGGAGAACGCCATCGGTCTTATGCGGTTGAGGTTCATTAATGACATGCCCAGAAAGTCTCTCGGGTACCTTACGCCGAACGAGGTCGCGGCACAATATTTGTGAGAGGTGTTCGGTTATCAGCTTGAATTCGAGGTAAAAATGATTTTAATCGTTTACAAATAGTCTTTTTGACACCTGGGCTCGCGAGTGATACTACTAGGGAAAAACAAACTTAAATCCGACCTCGTCAAGGTCGGATACAGCTTCATTTCTTAATTTAAGGTAATTATTTTTCTTCGCGCAATCTTCGCCACAACCAATACGAATAGCCAATCGTGCCGATTACAATCAGACAGACCGTAATCAACAATAGCGCCACATTCCACCCAGGCGGAGTGAAACCGGCGATCAACATCAGTAACCCACCCAAGATAAACAACTTGCCGGCCAGACGATGGGTTTTGGTCCAGACACGCTCATCAGATAGTGTCCAGGGGGTACGAATACCGACAAACCAATTTTTCTTAAATTTAGGCAGAAAATTACCTAGCACGATGAACAGCAGTCCCACACCCAGCGGAACTATTAGACTGATATTAATTTCATAACCTAAACCAGCTAAAGAAGAGATGAAATATAACGCTGTCATGAAGGTTATGAGCGCCAGGCGCAGAATGCCGTAAGGTCGGCCAAACTCTTTGTAACGATCTTTATATGGATCAGCGAGTGGCAATAAAGTTAGCAATAAATACATTCCGATGATTAGCGCCGGAAAAAAGAAAGCGGCAAACCCCGGACCACTCCAATCATCCGGTTGACCGGCCATGTTCCAGTGTATTGGTACTTTGGCCGGAAATCTTTGGTAAAAAAAGTAACTGGCCAGACAGCAAGCCGTGAGCATGGCCAGCATGACTGCTTCGACCGGACGATTGATTTGATAGGGGAGTTTCATATTTCAGAGCAGTTATTTAGATAAAAAATTAGATAAGTCATTAATGACTTCTTCAAACACCGATAAGTTTAAGGAATAGATGATTTGTTGACCTTCGCGACGCGAACTGACCAGATCAGCCTGCCGGAGCACATTCAGATGGTGGGAGAGTGAGGCGCCGGTGATATTTAGCTGAAGTAAAATTTCGCCGACCGATAGATCACCGCGTTTCAATATTTCCAATACTTTACGGCGATTTTTATCGGCCAGCGCGCGCAGAGTTTCGCCTAAGGGCATAGAGGTATATTTAGATATTTAGAAGTATATCTAAATAATAAATCCTATTTCTAAAAACGTCAAATAAAATCGGTGATCAAAGGAATCTTGATTGAGACTAAATTAATTTTTTAAGATATTCTACTTGACGCTTAGCTCGTTTAACGGTTAGGTAAAGAGGGCGTATGACCCAATCGTTCATTTGAAAGGAGTGAGAAATGCGCAATCTGGCGGTGCTGGCTCTGGTGATCATGTGTACATTGACTACCGCTTGTACGAATCGAACTGTGAATTCAGCGGCAAGTGGTCAGGATCCAGCAGTTCAGGTCGAGGATCCGCCAGTGCTGAGACAGTTGGGCTCAGTTTTCGTCTATGAAACCCCCCGACCACGAATTTCTGCCACTATAAGGCACGAGGTTCGGTTGGATGGCGGAATCACATTGGTTCTGGTTACACCTCAGGGTTGGACGTCACGGCGAGTTGGTAACGCCGCTTGGCTGGCCTACGGGGAAACAGGCGGCCGATTCGTGGTTTATCCGCCAGAGCAAGGAACTCACGAGGAGCGGATCCGTGAATTTTATGCACTGGATAGAGGTATTCGAGGTGCACAGATCGGTCATCTGCAGACCTTCCCCAGCGCTCGACAACCGTTCTTATACATCATCGAACGTACCCGGAGAGGTCGTAGTGGGTTGGTTTATGGAGTATTGACTGAACCGGGAAATATCAATTCAGGTATCGTGGTAACTGGTATTTGGCCTACTGAATTGCATGATCAGTTACGGCCAATCGTCCTGGATGCAGCCAATAGCGCCGTTTTCAGGTCACGCTAGATATTTTAGAGGCTACCAGCCTCTTTTTTATCTGTTCGAAATACGAAAGAGGTTATACTTAGATATTTTTAGCTGAGATAAGACAAAATTTATGATTTTTGACTTTTTTATCTTGCCGAAATCGGTGAAATCAGCTATTATCTAAGCGCCGATATTTGCCTAACTTTAGGTAATAATTGGCTCAAAGGTCGGTCTATAACAAATCGAGTTAACCCACCCGTGTCTATGGTGTTGTTCTTAATCGGAGTGGTGGAGATGATCATTGCATCCGCTTGGACTAAAGCTGTCAGCTCGTCCAAAGTTTGGCCTAGCGGGGTTATCACCATGGTCAACATAATGATTTGGTATTATGTTCTCCAAGCCATCATCGAGGACATCGCTAATTGGCGTATTGTGGTTGTTTACGCCTTGGGATGCGCAGTAGGCACGATGCTTACTACACACGTTTTCTCTTTAAGAGAGAAAGCTCGGAGACGCCGGGGACGCAAAATGTCCGACCGGAACGAAGTTGTCTATGCAGATAGATCTCCAATCAGAGAGCTCTGACGATGGGCCTCTGTGAAGACCGCCTTAACGATTAATTCGCGAGGCGGTCTTCTTTTTTCAAAAAAGCAGAAAACTTTGTGGGTATACCTGTCCCTTTTGTCTGTCGAGGGTGACAGGCACTAAATTAAGTGAGGCGGTCTTCTTTTTTCAAAAAAGCAGAAAACTTTGTGGGTATACCTGTCCCTTTTGTCTGTCGAGGGTGACAGGCACTAAATTAAAAAACCGCCTCGGAATGAGGCGGTCATAGATTGGATTTAGTCGTCGTTATCTGCTGGTAAGGCGATAGCTGTCGGCTGATTAGGCAGGCGACCACGTTGGTAGGGCACTAACTGCCAGCGTTCATTGTAGGTAAGCATGACATCAGCTGGAACTGGGAAATCGCGGGCTGGGGTATCGGGGTGAGCTGCTTGCATGTAACCCAGCCAGATAGGCAGAGCCACCGTACCGCCAGTTGCTTCCCAGCTGATCCTGATTGGCCGATTGCGACCGACCCAGATGCCAGTCACCAGGTCAGCGGTGAAGCCCAAAAACCAGGCATCACGGAAATTGTTGGTTGTACCAGTTTTACCACCGGCTGGACGTTGAAGCTGTTGAACCTGCCGTCCGGTGCCTTCTTCCACCACGCCACGCATCAGCCAAATTAGCGCGTAGGCGTCAGCAGCCGGTACCGCTTGTGGCCAATCCGCCTGCGGAATCTCTTCTTGTCGAAACAGCTCGCGCCCCTGCGCGTCACTGACTGACAGAATAAAGATACCGGGCAGAGTTGATCCTTCTCGGCGGGGCATGACTCGACCACCGGCGGCGATCGAAGCATAGGCGTAGGTGTGTTCCCAGGGAGTCAGCTCAGCTGCCCCCACCGCGAGTGGTAAATAACGATCCAGGTTTGAACTGATACCCAATGATCGCATTACTCGGATCACTTCTTCGATGCCTACCCGGTGAGCCAGTTGAACTGAAACTGAATTCAATGATTTAGCGAGTGCTGTTCGCAGAGAAACTCGTCCCATGTATGGATCGCGTGTGGTTGGTCCGACGTAGTTGGTCGGACACCAGCGACGACCATTTGAACCGATGTAACAAACCGGTTGATCAGTCACGATGTCATCGACTCGCATGCCGTGCATGAGCGCGGTCAAATAGACGTAAGGCTTAATCGATGAACCAACTTGGCGTCGGGCCATGGTTGCGTTGTTGAATTGATTCTCGGTGAAATCATAGCCGCCAACCAAAACCAACAGATGACCATTGGCTGGATCGACTGAAACCAGTGCCGCTTGCAGAGCTGTTGGGTTGGTGGCGCCACCGGTGCGGCTAGCAATAGACGCATATCGATTGCCATCAGCCGTTCCATCAGAATCAGTTTGCAACACGGTAGAAATGATATCACCAGGAACAACTTGACGGTGACTGCGAGCCTCCCAGCGACGTACGCGCCGAACATCTTCGGCTTGCAAAGGAAAAATATTTCCTTGGACGCAGATGGTCAGCTGATCGCCGGTCGATGAAACCACAGTGGCGGTCGTATCTATCAGACCATCAGGCAGGTCTGTGACTGGACCAGTACAACCTGGCCAGTTGGGTTGGTGGGCTTCTGGGCCCTGCCAACCAACACGTCTTTCTAGATCAAGCAAACCACGCCGCACCGCGGATTCAGCTGCTCGCTGCATTCGCATATCGAGCGTAGTTCGGACAATCAAGCCATCTTCGAAGATGCTTTGATTACCGAACATATTTTTCAGTTCACGGCGTATCAGATCGCAGAAATAAGGAGCGGATGAACGATTAAGCTCATTTTGCGCCCAAATGATAGTCATATCTTCATCACGTGCTTGCTCGGCTGCCACAGTCGAAATTATGCCGTCTTCGATCATGCGCCTGAGTACGTAACGCATGCGTGCTCGGGCTCGTTCATAATGCCAGTAAGGTGAATCACTGGACGGTGCTTTAGGCAGACCGGCGAGCATGGCGGCTTCAGCCAGAGAGAGTTGGCCAACTGACTTACCGAAATAAGTTCGAGCCGCCGCTTCGATGCCATAAGAACCACGACCAAGAAATACCTCATTAAGGTAGATTTCCAGGATGCGATCCTTGGGAAGTAGACGTTCCAACTCAACCGCCAGGAAAATTTCACGAAACTTTCGCTCGAAGGTGCGCTCATTAGTTCGCAGTATCAAACCACGTACTACTTGTTGGGTAATAGTCGAGCCGCCCTGACGAATGTCGCCAGATTGGAAGTTGGCCAGAGCCGCCCGGACAATAGCTCGCGGGTCGAAGCCGTGATGCTGAAAGAAATTACGATCTTCGGCTGCTGTGAAGGCTCGACTGACATGTTGTGGAATTTCTTCGAGCGAGACCAGCTGACGGTTTTGCAGGCCAAACGAGCAAATAAGCTCGTCATCAATCGAATAGACTCGTGTCGTGACCGCCGGGTCGTAATTTTCTACAGAGGCCAATGCCGTTCGGTAAGGATCAATGAAGTATTCCTTAACCGGGTTTAGACAGGCTGTGCCGGCAATCGACAAGGCGGCGATTAGCAGGGCGGTAGTTCGAATAATCGAAACACGTTTGCCTGGCAAACGCACCCACTTGAGGCGCCAGCGGTCGCGAGGTGTTTTTGATTTGCATGTCGCAGCTTCGCTTGGGGTGATTGACTCTCGGTGTAAACGCAGGGCATACCTGTCCGGTCCCCGCAGACGGAAATACGGCAATCCGGCGATAAGTGCTGATGTCAAAAAAACTCCGATTGCCAAGTAGGCGAGCCAAGGTTCGGCCAAGGCATTAATCACCTGAGTATTCAGGTAATTCGCAATGACTGATGAGACGAGCAAATAGATAACCAGTCGGAGAAACCACAAAAGCTTGGTCATGTTCACTTCCTTCAATTTTAGATTGTAAACAACATGAGCCCCCGTTAAGAACGCTTAGCGGGTTCGATTCAATGTATACCTAATATTGAATTTGTCAATTTACTGAACTAGGCTGGAGTGACAAAAAACCGCTCCTTTTGGAGCGGTAGTAGTGAGTAATTTTATCAGGTATCAGCCTCGTTGTCGGATGCGCATGGTCCAACCGTCATGCAGATAAAGTCGACGAGTGTTTTCTGGCAGAAGGCAGGCTTCTGAATTTCGCTCAATGCATAGATCATGCGGACCAATGGTCGTGGTAAAATGTAGATTTTCACCCGGCGCAATCAATCCGATGGTTTGCTCATCGAGCACGATCACCATGGTCGCCAGGCCATCTGTGTTATCGATATGGAAGGTGATGGTTAGAGCTGGTTCCGGTGGAACATCAGGTGCGATAGGTAGTAAGGGTGGTCGGGCGACCGGCGGTAACGAAACTTGACGATTATGATGACGGGTCAGAATTGAAGCAACAGTCGCCGCTTCGATCGGTCCGTCATATTCATGACAGTCATTGCGAATGAATAGAGGTAGGAACGTACGACGATATTGCGAATTCATTTCAGTCGTATCTTGTCTGATAGCCACGGCTTGAGATAGCACTGCCTCTGCCAGTTGCAATTCATCCGGTGTGAAGGCTTCCCATTCACCGAAATTACGAGCCAAGGAGATTTGTCTGGCCAAAGCTAGTTGCTCGCGGCGAACGACATCGAATCTTTCCCGGGCTTGGACAGCCAGGAGAGCTGACGATGCGCCATGGCCATCGAGACAGGCTGCTGATCCATTTTGAATCAGATCCAGAATAGCGTCATTCATACCGAGAAAGTACACGGATCGGTTTTGCTCTAACTCAGCTCGGAGACTGGCGGCTTGTCGTACGGCTCGGAGAAGTTCAACTGCGCCAAGTTGTGGTGCGGCCATAATGCTTTTACCCAAGGCGCGTGAGACACGACGATCAAAGACGTTTAATCGGCGAGCGGCGCGATAAGCACGCTGAGCTTCTTCCAGACGACCGGAAAATATAAGCAAATCACCTTCGAATTTGAGGAAGAGTGGATCGTTCGGAAATTGATTCGCGCCATGAGCGTAAGCCCGGGCGGCATCAAGACCGCGACCAGCGGCACGCAGGCACGCTCCCAGTTGCAAGTGGGCTGTGCGATCGTGTGGTGCCAGCTCAACGACTCGTTGCAATTCAGCTGCCGCCGAGTCGTAGCGTCGGTCAAGTGCGTATAACCGGGCTAACTCACGACGGCTTTCAATATGTTCCTGATTAAGATTTCTGGCTCGTTCGAATTCTGTTATGGCTATTGACCGATCGGCCATAGCCAGGGCAGCTTTCCCCAGCCAGTAAGCAATCTCGGCATCCCGTGGTCGCAACTTGGCAGCTCGTTCGAGATAGCCGCGGGCGGTGATGTTATTACGTTCTTCGGTTTCGATGACTCCGAGCCGAACAAGTGAACGCACATCATCTGGTCGATTTTTGATAGCCATTTCGAAGTGAGCTCTGGCCGCTCGACGATTACCAGCGGTGTACAGCAGATGACCATACAAACGCTGTGCCTCAGACTGGTTTGGATCAACTGAAACAGCGTGGGCCGCAGCTTCAAGCGCTGCTGTCATATTCAGACTGTTACCTCGGAACATTCGGACATAAGTTCGTGATAGCAGCAGCAAAGCGTAAGCATCATGAGTCGAAGGTGTACGAATGGCTTCAATCGTTGCGGTTTCGAGCGGTAGACCGGAATCAGACAGAGTTTGTGCCACGACGGTCGCAAACAAGTCTTGTAGTTTAGCAGCGCTGATGATCCGTACTGTTCGGCCACGTCTGGTTTTGATGGTGGTGGTTAGATCGCCTTTGATCCGACTGCCATTCAGCGGAACGATGGTGTCCGATGACAAACCATAAATCACCGCTTCCATTTCC
Organism: Patescibacteria group bacterium; assembly: GCA_018813785.1. Lineage (GTDB taxonomy): Bacteria > Patescibacteriota > Patescibacteriia > SG8-24 > SG8-24 > JAHJAU01. The sequence goes on from JAHJAU010000063.1 coordinate 7,563, forward strand.
AGATCCCAGACCTGCCCAGAAAATCGACCAGCGAGGATGTGTGTCGCGCCTTTTTCGAGTGCTAAATCGCGAGCAGTGGTCAGATCGAGTTCCGTGCCATCCGGTAGAACCGTACGGGCTTGCTCACGAGTCAGCACCAGAGGACCGTTCAAAACAGAAACTCGCGAATCTGATTCCAATCGTTCAGCTAGCATGGCTGCTAGACCGAAGGTAAAAACTCCGTTTGATTTGGCGGCCAGACCACTTTCAAATGGAATGATCAATAGCCGGGGTGGTGGAGTTATTGCGACATTAGCTGAATCAACCGGTTCATTTTGATCGGGTGGCGCGGGCGGCTCTGATTCGTGATTTTCTGAAGGCTGAAAACAGCCAATCAAAGCCGGAAGACTGAAAATCAGCACCGACAAAGTTTTCAAGGAGCGCATGTTTCCTCCTGACGTCCGGTTAGGGGACGACTTCTTAGCATATATTGACCATAAGAATTGTCAATTTACTTAACAGAAAATTTTTTGGATTTAGTTTGAAGAGTTAGCTGATAAAAATAATTTAATTTTTTTTCAAAATGAACTACCACGGGCTAAAGCCCGTGGTTTCTGGCTGTTCGAACTTTGTTCGTCGCCACGGGCGATACTCTCCATCTCTGGGCTGAAGCCCGGGGTTTTTCGAATGATGAATAAAAAAGTCACCCTAGGGGTGACTTGAATTATCGGCCAAACAAGTGCCGATAGACTGCCGAGTATTCTCGGACGTAGTTTTGGGTTTCGGCTGGCAAGCCATAAGCGAAGGTACAACGATCATGTCGGCGTGTAGTTGCCAGACAGCGTTGATATTCGCGATAGGCTGGTACAGCGCGATGTTCACCAGCGTTATAAGCCGCGGCCAGAAATCGACCAGCGACTTGTGGATCGCGCGGTAGATCAAAACCGGCCTCAACCAGCGTTTTGAATATTCGATCCATTAGACAGTATTGCGCGACTACAGCAGTGACGTGATTGCGCATCGCCTCTTCAAATGATTCTGGCAAGGCGGCAGCCGGATAACGATTTCGGACATCGCGATAAGTTGACGGGATGAATTGAGCCAGGCCACCGGCCCCAGCGGATGAAACTGCGTAGCGGTAGGTGCGCGGACCGTTTAAGGCCATGGTAACGAGCATTTTATCCGCGGTCCAAGCTGCACCGCGCGCCTGAAATTCTTGCACGTCGATATGTTCGATCACCAATAAAGTAAGTAACATTCGGCCATCAGCGTCGAGCGTGGTTCGTCCAGAACTGGTTTCGAACAAGTCAGTAACCAAGCGTTCAGGAAATAGCGTAGACGACACATGTCGGCGAGCGATTATTTTTTCCGCCGCAAGAATTACTTGGGTTAAATCCCGACGGCCAATATTCGCTACTTCTGGCGTTTGGTAAGCCGGATTGTAAGGTACATAGATAGCACCAGGCTCTGAACGAGTGTTAGCCTTCAGCGCCAGTACATACCAGTCAGCCGGTTGAGTAACCGCATAACGCGTATTCACACCGTTATACAGTTCAACTCCTGGTCGAGGTAGAAGTCCATTCCAAGGACGTACCTCAACGCTGAAACCTTTGGTGATAGCGGCACCATTTCGTATTTGAACCAATCGAATATCCGAGCGATCACCGGTTGGATTCCAGACGGCCAGCACGGCATGACGTCCACCACTTTTACTGGTGTCGAGTGGAGCGCGGCGCAGTTTGGCTTCAGCCTGAGTTATCGCCGAGCGCAGGTCTGACCAAGGTAGGTGAAAATGTGAATAGTGACTTGGATGAGCCAATACTCCGCGGGGAGAAATTAGACTGACCAGAAGCAAGACAATCAATTGGATTTTTTGCATCAAATCTCTCCTGGGTTTGAAGTTCGGATCGCTGTGAAGTTATCGTTACGATTTGTGATGGTAGATGTCAAGTAGGGCATCTAGTTTTATTTTGAGAGCGATTATTTTTTAACGTATACCTGTCCCTTTTACCTGTCGAGGGTGACAGGCACTAAATAATTTTAATAATTTCATAGTCAACTTTATGATCGGTAATTTTGATCTGAACGATATCACCGATAATGTGACCCAGGAGCGCACTGCCAACCGGTGAACGATGCGAGATGCGACCAGAACCGGGATCGGTTTCTTGTGAACCGGTGATTTCAAAAATACGTTCCTGGTTATTGATTCGCACGGTGACGGTACTGCCGATACACACCGCACCGTTTTCACCAGCGCCTCGTTGAATAACAATGGCATTTTTTAGTTTCTCATTTATCTCAAAGAGTCGGCGGTCGATACCAGCCAAACGTCCTTTGGCGTACGAATAAGCGGCGTTTTCAGACAAGTCGCCCATTTCGCGGGCGGCGGTTAGATCTTCCACCACCTTGGGTCGAATTTGTTGTTCAAGTCGTTCCAGCTCATTTTTTAGTTCCTGAATTTTTTCCGGAGTCAGATAATTATCATCATCGTTATACCTACGTGTTTGTTCAGATTTTCGTTTGGGCGTTTGCATGAATTTGGTGCTGTTAGAAGATGTTTACATTAAGTATTTTCGTAGTTCTTTTTTTCTTTTTTGGTAATCGGGTATCAGTCTGGCTACTAGCAGCCAAAATCGTTTAGAGTGGTTCATTTGTCCCAGGTGGCATAATTCATGCACCACGATATACTCCGCCAAGTGTGGCGGCAAGTGGATCAACTTATAATTGAAGTTCAGATTACGTTTGGCACTACAACTACCCCAACTACCGAATAAATTTTTGATAGCCAGGCGATTAAAATCAAAGGCATGATTACAACTATGTTTAGCGATCACCTGCTGAATAAGATTCCGTGCTTGTTCCTTATGACGTAGATAATCGTGTCGACCACCCGGCAGCAAAACACAATTATCAGCTCGTTTTATTTTAATCAGCTGACGATGCACCCAGTCTGTATATTCCGAAATAAAATTTAAGATAGTGCGTTTCGAAATGCGCGGTGGCACAGTTACCACCACTCGCGCGTCAGGGTAAACGGTTAGATTCATCCTTTTGGCTCGGGTGGAATGACGCAAATGATATTTGAAATCAGGTTGGTTCATGATCTTGATAAGACTGGAAGCAGTTGAAACGTACTTTTGTGATAATTAGAACAATTAGAACGATCAAAATTTGACCAAAGCTTTATTTGACTGGCAATGGTATAATAAATACACTGATTTCTCATTAGAGGGAAGACGATCAGGGTTAAACTACTATGTCTAAAATAACTTACCTATTGATTCCGGCCGTTTTATTTTTTGGTTTGTTTTTTGGGCTGGCCAGAAACGGTGCTCATGATTTGATGTTTGGTAATGGTATGGTTCATATGGCCTGCGAAGGAAATTGGTGTAGTGTCTTGCCCGACATAACCTGTTCAGTTCATTGTTTGACATCAGGCATAGCCCAGTCATTTGGTTTTTCTCTGGCGGATGTCGCCCCGTTGATTGGTGTGGTTTTATTAATATCGGTGCTGGGTTTAGTAAGCCAATCAAGATTTCATCGCGTCTTGGTGGTACAGCCACTTGGATTGTCGCCGCCTAGCGAAATAATTCTAAAAATTCAGAAAAAGGAATAACACCAATCAGCTAATTTATTGTAGCTAATTTACGTTATTCCTTTTTATGTCTAAAAAAATTGAATTTCGAGTTGAGGGGACGACTTGTGGGAGTTGCGAGATTTTACTCGAACGGGCCTTTCGAAAGATACCCGGCGTGCGATCAGTCAAAGTATCAAACCGTACCGGACGAATCAGTCTGGCGATAAAAGATGGGGTTAATTTAACTACCGGCGATCTTTACCGAGTCTGTAATGATGCCAAGTATAAATTTTTTTCCGGCGATAATGGCGTGATCAGTCGTCCGAGCATTAGCTGGGATCGTGTCATTGTGGCTCTAACTGTGGCTTTGTCGGTGTATTTTATTTTTATCCGATCTGGCTGGGTTAAAACTGGAGCTTCTCTTGATGCTTCAGCTGGCTTGGCGGCAGTATTTATCATTGGATTGATAGCGGCGTTTTCATCTTGTTCAGCGGTGGTAAGTGGATTAATAACTGCAGTTGCAGCATCGGCGGCCAGTTCAGATCAACCTCTATCATTCGTTCAACGAGTGAAACCACATTTATTATTTAATCTTGGTCGAATTGGTGGTTTCGCCTTGTTTGGTTCTTTGATCGGTTTATTGGGTAAAATGCTTGGTCTATCACCATTTGCTAACGGTATTTTCTTGCTGGTCGTAGCGATCATGATGGTCGGTATCGGTCTCAATTTGATGGGGGCGTTTCCAGGTGGTTCCCTGTTCGGTATCTCAAAGTTAGTGGCTGGTTTCATTGATGGTCGAACTGGTGCTGGCCGGGCTATGACAACTATGTTGCTTGGCGCACTGACGTTTTTTCTGCCCTGTGGTTTTACTCAATCCATGCAACTCTTTGCCGTTTCAACCGGTTCACCATTTCAGGGTGCGCTGATTATGTTTGTCTTTTCTCTCGGAACAGCACCGGCTTTATTGGGATTGGGAATTGCTGCGTCAGTAGCTCGCGGTCGACTATTGAAAGTAATGAGTACAGTGATCGGTGTGTTCGTTATTGCGATTGGTTATTCCAACATAGCCAGCGCAGCCACACTATTGAACACCCGAGGGAGTAATCAACAGCCCGTAAAACAGATTGAAGTTCGAACTGAGAATGGTGAGCAGGTTATACAGATGGAAGTAACATCAAGATTAGAATATGCACCGGATATACTATATGTACGAGTTGGTGTTCCGGTTAGGTGGGAGATCTACGGCGATGCGCGGATGGGCTGTGCCAGCTCGTTGGTATTACGTGAGTTTGGCATTAGAACATTTCTTAATCCGGGGTTTAATACAGTTAAATTTACGCCTAATCGTTCCGGTACTTTTCGTTTTACCTGCTCAATGGGTATGACCCAGGGTACGATGATCGTCTTGCCAGCGGAAAAATAAATTACTACTTATGAAAAAAATTAACTTTAAGATTCGGGGGATGCACTGTGCGTCGTGTGCTCTGAATATCGAAAATGCACTTCAGGATACAGCCGGTGTTGAGACAGCCAATGTCAATTACGCATTAACAGAAGCAGCGGTGGAGTTTGATGAGCAGGTCATTACCGAATCTGGGATACATAAAGTAGTGGAAGCTGCCGGTTATCGATTGGTTAATAATGAGCAAATTCAATCAACAATGGATGAGCATCAGATGTCCGATGAGCTGCATCAAGCCAAACGTCGAACATTACTGGCATTTATCTTTGGCTTACCAACGTTCATTTTGTCCATGTTTGCCATTCAGTTGTCTGTTAGTATTGCCGAGTTGGATTTATCGGTTTGGCTGCAAGCAATATTGGGAACCGCGGCGGTATTTTGGCCGGGAATCGGTTTCCATCAGATGGCTTTCAAGCTAGCTCGAAGAATGCGCGCTAATATGGATACTCTGGTATCCCTGGGTACATTAGCTGCAGTTATGTTTAGTTGGTGGCAATTATTTATCGGTGGTCACCTTTATTTTGAGAGTGCAGCGGTGATCATCGCCTTCATTTTGCTTGGTCGATATTTTGAGGCGATAAGTAAAGGTAAAGCCAGTGAAGCGGTTCGACGATTATTAGAATTGTCAGCTAAGCAAGCCCACCGTTTACGATCAGATGGCTCGATTGAAGAGGTAGCAGTCAAAGACTTGATCGTGGGGGATCTAGTACTGGTTAAACCAGGTGAAAAAGTACCGCTCGACGGTGAAGTGCTGGCCGGTGAATCAGCCCTCGATGAATCCATGCTGACCGGAGAATCTCTGCCGGTAATGAAACACGTTGGAGATACAGTTTTTGGTGCCACGATTAATGCCCGGGGGGTATTGAAGGTACAAGTTACCAAAATTGGAGAAGCCACAGTTTTGGCTGGAATTGTTCGCCTGGTTCAGGAAGCACAGCGACAGAAAGCCCCGATTCAAAAATTAGTGGATCAGATTGCTGGGATCTTTGTACCGATTGTTTTGGGGTTGGCAGTTATAACGTTGATTACTTGGTTGGTTTTAACCGGCAATCTTGAAGCGGCGATTGTTCCGGCTGTAGCGGTGTTGGTTATTGCTTGTCCTTGCGCGCTGGGTTTGGCCACGCCGACGGCAATCTTAGTTGGAACTGGCCGTGGGGCAAAAATGGGCATACTGATTAAAAGTGGCGAGGCCTTGGAACGTGGTCGTTTTTTGCAAGTGGTACTACTTGATAAAACCGGAACTTTGACTCAGGGACGACCTCAGGTTACAGACATAATTACAACAGCCAACTTTAATCGAGAAAAATTATTAGAGCTAGCGGCTGGAGTTGAACAAAACTCCGAACACCCACTTGCTCAGTCGGTTTTAGAGGCAGCTAAAAAAGAAAAAATTGAGCCAGCTGTTGCGACGGGCGTGGAAGCCGAGGTGGGTAAAGGTATTAAAGGTCAGATTGCGGGAAGTGTTATTACTGTAGGCAGTCCTGATTATATCGCCTCACTAGTCGAGGTTGATACAGCTCAGAACAAAAAAATTGATCAGCTGCGTTTAACCGGAAAAACCGTTGTATTAGTAGCAGTTGATAAACAATTAGCCGGGTTATTAGCTATTGCTGATGCGGCTAAGGAAGGGGCTAAAGAGGCAGTGGCTGATTTTCGAGCCTTAGGGTTAGAAGTGATAATGGTTACGGGTGATCATCGTAAAACAGCTGAGGCGATAGCTGCAGAACTTGGCATTAAGCAGGTTGAAGCCGAGGTGTTGCCGGATCAGAAATTGGCGCTTGTTAAGCAATACCAGGCCAGAGGTCAAAAAGTGGCGTTTGTCGGAGATGGCATCAATGACGCACCAGCCTTAGTTCAGGCCGATTTGGGAGTAGCGATCGGAAGCGGAACTGACGTGGCGATTGAGGCTGGGCAAATTGTCTTAGTGGGAGGCGGTCCAGAAAAAGCAGTTGAAGCGATTAAGTTGGCTCGCCGAACTTATCGAAGTATTAAACAAAATTTGTTTTGGGCCTTCTTTTATAACGTGGTAGCAATTCCCTTTGCAGCATTGGGATTTTTGAGTCCGATGATTGCTGCTGCAGCCATGGCCTTTTCGTCAGTTTCAGTGGTGTTGAATTCATTACGCCTACGTAAAATTAAACTTTAATCCGGAAGAAAAAGACCCGCCATGGCGGGTCTTTTTCTTATTTGCGAAAATTAATGGCACCACGTAAGGTAAATTTGCAACCCCCCAATGAGGTTGAAAATGTTTTCTCGCTTGTTTCAGCCTCGGCGATACGGTTCGGCCGAGGCCTGGGAGCTGCATCGGCTCTTTCCATCGATTGATTTGCATGTCGATACTCTGATGTGGGCACAGGGCTGGCGTTATGATTTGACCCAGCGGCATCGACTGCACTTGCCTCGTTCAGCTTGGGTGGGACATATTGATTTGCCACGTCTCAAGGAAATCGGAGCAAGTGCTCAGTTTTTCTGTATTTCTACTGCGCCGTTTCGGCGACGGGGCTTGTATCGCTTGGCTCACGCTCAGATCGATCAACTTATGGCGGCCTGCTACGATCAGCCGCAGCACATTATTCTCATGCGTGGATTGAACGATCTGCATCGCGCTCAGACCAAGGGTGCGATGGCCGCGATTTTATCTATTGAAGGCGCGCATTTTCTTGAAGGTCGAATTGAGAATTTGCAGCGATTGGTTCAGCGCGGCGTTCGCTCACTTGGCTTGGTACACTTCACTCCGAATGAAGCGGCTTATCCCAATTATGGTTTGGGAGCCACCAATGATAAATGCTTGACTGATTTCGGTCGGCAATTAATCGACGAGTGTAATCGACTGGGTGTGATCGTGGACTTGGCTCATGTTAATCTATGCGGTTTCATGGAAGCCTGTGTCCTGTCGCGTCAACCGGTCATTGTGTCGCATACCGGCATCAGTAGCGTTTATCGCCATCCCAGAAATATTAGCGATCGACAGTTGCGAGCCGTGGCTGACACCGGTGGTGTGATCGGTGTGATGTATGAACCGCGCTATCTCGGTGGTCGAGACATTGGTGCGGTCTTGCGGCATCTGCGTCGGGTAATCAAAGTCGCCGGCGAAGAGCACGTGGCTTTGGGTTCGGATTTCGACGGCATGATCGTGCCAGTGCGAGGTCTCGAGCATGTGGCCAAGTTGCCAAATTTGACCGACGCCATGCTAAAAGCTGGCTGGTCAGCTGAGCGTATTGGCCGCATTCTTTGCCAGAATATTCAGCGAGTCCTGCAGGATGTTCTGCCCAGCAAATAGATTTCATCTTAAAACACGCAGCTCGAGTTGCGTGTTTTTTGTCTCAGTTGCTCCGGCGCGATAGTTGGTTAGAGTTGGCGCTTCGTCTATAATTAACTCGATATGAAAGGTATCAAAGTACCAATTTTGATCGCTGGTAGTGTGTTATTAATTTTAACGATCGCGGCGATAACTTTAGCCGTGGTTTTGTTAATTCGAAATAACAACGAACGAGAATTGAATCGACTTCGGGCAGCTGGAGTTCCGACTCTGACGCCTGCATCACAAGGAGGTATTGTGACTGATATTCCGGAGGCCATACCTCGGCCAGATTTTAATGAGGCTATTGACGGGGTTATAACTGAGGCTGATGAAGCTCTGCCGTTGCCGCCGGTGAGAATTAATCTCAAATCAATTCAGGGATTACAGCGGGTTGATTTTAATCCGCAGATTGGTGATGTGTTTAATCTTCACTTTGATCAGGACTCGGGAAATTTGTTTTTGGCTACCGTTGAACCAGACCAAACACGATCCATCTGGCGATTATCAGCTGATTTAAATATAGAACGAGTTTTATCTAGTGATTCGCAGACCGGTGAAATTTTTTTGCAGGCTGACAGTCGTGGAGTGTTGTATGCTGGGTTTGCCAACCCAGGGGTATTATGGAGATCAGAGGATTTGGGTGATAGTTGGCGTTTAGTAGCAGATCAAATAGACGGTGCGTTTTGGGCTTTGGCTGATGATGGCCGGGGGACGCTCTGGGGAGCTTTGCATGCTTATAATAAAGCCCTAATTTATCGTAGTACTGACTGGGGTAAAACCTGGCAAGGTTGGAAAGATTTTCACGAGGTTTATCCGGAATACGCTGTACCTTACCGAGCAGGAGACGATCGTTTTAGTTTGCGGCATCTGCACAGTGTGGCGTTTTATAATAACACGCTGTTTGTTGGCGTGGGCGATGTAACGCGGTTTACGGTTGCCAGTCAGGACAAGGGAGAAACCTGGCAACCAATTTGGAGCGAAGGTTTTACGGCAGGTGTGCCACTTAAAGATCGCAGCGGATTATTGTTGGGGCCGGACCGTTTACAAACACACGGTATCGCCTTATATGATTTTGCTTCTGGTAAAACGACTGAAGTTTGGAGTCCTATTCCTTATGGTTACGCTGGTTATACGTATAGTCTGTTAGAAATGGATGGTGTGTATTATGCAGCCTTTCATACTGAAACTAATGAAGTTAAAGAGTTCTCCGGCAAGTCAGGGATTATAGTTTCACCCGACGGTTATAAATGGTATCCATTTTTAGAATTTGATCCTTTAACTAACTGGGCTCGAACCGATATTTTTATGACTGCAGGCAAGCAAGTAAATAGTGCAATTAGTTTAAATGGTTACATCACACTGAACGGAGCGTTATATTTATTTGAGCCGCCAATCGGTCGGTGGTTTGAAGTCCATTCAGCTTTTGGCGAATAAAAAAATGACCAGTAGTGACGCTGGTCATTTTGAGATTCGATTGATTAGGCGATGGCGATTGAGGTTTGAGTCAGTCGTCTGATTTCTCTGATGAAATCAGCTTGAACTTGGGGGTTGGTCAGATCACCTTCTGGCAGGCCGAAGTCCTTAATTTCGATGATCCCACCTGAAGAGTGAATCAGTATTATTCGTGCGCCGATGCAGGTTCCTCTTTTGGCGAAGAGACCCACTAGGAAGATCAGTTCTCCGTGCTGATCTTCCGGCCAGCTTCCAACCGTGCAGTCTGGCTCTCCTTGCACAAAGTGAACTGCATCTGGCCGGTGATGAGTGATGAACAGGACATAATTTTGACCTGGTGGTTTCAAATCGAAATGTGAATCTCGTCCACCAAGGTGATGCGTCCTATATTGAAAACAATGGCGCCAGTCAGTCAGTGGTCGAGTTAGCTGATCCACCATCAGGCTTTGAATGACTTCAACTACACTCAAGCCGCGTGATTTTTGCAGGTGTGCCGACAGATCTGAATACAGAATTTCTTGATTTGCCATTTTGAGTCTCCATAACTGCAACTAGCTAATTTACCACATTACTTCATTTTGTTCAAGGGTGCTTAAGAAAAACAGCATAAGAAAAACTAAAAAGACCTAATATTTGGAGCATTTATTGAAAATGCGTTATGCTGGTTGCTCGGAAATATATGGCAATTCCTGATTATATAAAATTAAAGAAAGGTAGTTTACCACCTCGTCCTGGCGTTTATTTTATGCAGGACGTGGACGGCAAGATTATCTACGTGGGCAAGGCAACCAGTTTGCGGACGCGAGTTTCAAGTTATTTTATTCGGCCGGCGGATGAGCGTATTGCGGTCATGGTTCAGAAGATTCGGCAGATAGATTGGGAAGAAACACCAACCGCCATTGAAGCATTGATTCTCGAGGCTAAGTATATTAAAAAACTTCAGCCACCCTATAATCAACGAGCCAAAGACGATAAGAGCTGGGTGTTTTTGGCTTTCACTCGCGATGATTATCCACGGCCGGTTCTAATACGTGAGCATGAACTCGCTCACATATCTAAGCGACAGTTTCTAAAAATATTTGGTCCGTATAAATCAGCTGGCTCGGTACAAGCAGCCTTGGATGCTCTGCGTAAAGCGTTTCCTTGGTCGATTTGTTTGCCGGGTCGTGGTCGGCCATGTTTTTATTCGCAGCTCGGTCAGTGCCCCGGAGTTTGTACCGGCACTATTTTATCTCGCGATTATCGAGTGATCATTCGTGGTTTGATGCGTTATTTCGATGGGCGGGGGATAGAGGTGGTGCGTTCTTTGAAGCGTAATATGAAAGCGGCCGCTGCTCGTGAAGATTTTTCTGTCGCCGCAACCTATCGCGATCGACTTTGGGCGCTCGAACACATTCGCGATATGGCAATTTTAAAACGTGACGATGTTAATCGATCGCAATTTATTGACGCGTTTGGTCGTATCGAGGGTTATGATATTTCGAATCTGGCTGGCCAGCAGGCTGTGGGGAGCATGGTCGTCTTTGAAGATGGGCAACCGCGCCAAGATTGTTATCGAAAATTTAAAATAAAAACAGTTGTTGGGCCAAATGATACAGCCATGATCGAAGAGGTCTTGCGGCGCAGATTGGCTCATCTCCAAACTCAGCAGACAACCATCGGGAAAGAAACAAAAAAATGGCCGCGGCCAGATCTTATTTTGGTTGATGGAGGTCGGGGTCAAATAAATACCGTTCGTCGAGTGTTAAAAGAGCATAATTTGGACATTTCAGTAGTTGGTTTGGCCAAGGGATTTAATCGTAAACAGGATGAACTGGTGTATGATAAATCTGATCATGAGCTGGCTCGTTTAGTACAAGCATTTAAGCCTTTATTACAACAAGTTCGGGATGAGGCTCATCGTTTTGCCGTGGCTTATCATCGAAAATTAAGAAAGAAACGTTAATTATTTTTTGGTAATTAAAGAGTGTAGTCGACTTCATCCGATTAGCCACAGCTAATGACTAAAATTATTTATGTTTATTACCGTTCATTCGGCCATTGGAATTGCGGCTGTTTCTGCGCTCAGTCTTCAGAATCCAGTCGCGGCTTTGGTGGTCGGTTGGTTATTGCATTATGTCGGCGACGTTGTGCCGCATGGCGATGAGCAATTAGGTGTCTGGTGTTGGAGCGGCGCTCGACCTGTTAGACGACTGGGATTAATCTTTATCCTGGATTTTTGTTTGATTTTGCTTGGTCTATGGGGTCTGCATTTTTTGACAAATTTGACCGGAGTGATACTTATGGCGGTTTTGGGTTCTATAATTCCAGACGTGTTATTAGGGACTGAGATAGTTCTAGGCCGTCGAACATTTAGTTGTTTTTCTCGGTTTCATAATGCTGTTCATAGATTCACTGGAATAACTCATCCTTTGTTCTATGGTTTTTTATTTCAAGTCGGCCTGTTGATTTTAATGTTTGTGGCTATACGTCATTTATTGCTTTGATTTGATTTTTAACTTACCTTTGACATGCAACAGTACACCAGTTGACTCTTGTTATCTAACTTAGTAATCTTGTCGATCGAAAGTTCTTTAAATTTTGGACGAACTCGTCCGCAGAGGAGGTAGTCATGTTCAGTGTAATCTTTGGTTTGGTGATGCTTTTGTCGATTGTGGTGGTAGTCACTGTTGTGGCTGGCTACCAGCGTCGACACCGGCGAAACAACGCCGAGCTCGAGGTCTGTCCGCCTGATGCTGGGCAGCCGCTTGGCTCCGGTGGTGCATATCGAACAACCCATGTCGCGGAAGTATCGGTCGCTCGAACCACTACTCTCAGCATTTTTCGGCGCTGTTTTATGGCCATTGATGGTTGGCTTGGCCAAAAAGCTGGGCAACTAACCTGTCGCTGGTCAGCGTTGTTGATGTTTTTGACCCTCGCTATCCTCGGAGCGATTTGGTACTGGACCGGTAGTCTGCCGCAGAATATTCTTGTTCTACATGACAATTGGTACGAGGGAGGGGCTGTATTTGTCTTATCCGGTCCAAGTCGTCTTGCGGATATTGCGCTGATTCCCGCATGGGTCGCTTTTTTCGTGTATGTTTTCTTGTCAGCAAGCAAAGATCCGGGCGCGACTAAGGCAGTGGTCATAACAATTTTGATCTCATCCCTTTTCGGCCTATTGTTGGTTTTGGTAACATCCGGCGATATTATTTGGATGGGCATGGTCTTCATTCTTGTTGTAGGTTTGGTAGCTTCTCTCTTTTCTTTTGCTCAGGGGTTGGTTTTTCGTGGAGAAATTGAAGATCAAACCAAAGAAAAGAAACTCGATGGAGATGGTTTCCCCAGTTTCTTAGCTGTCGTTTGGTTGCTGATTTCGATGAGCTTCGTTTTGCCTTGCTGGTTCATTTACGGATCGGTCAGCGCAACAGTTTTAGCGCTGACGACCTCGCTGATCGGCTGTTTAGTCAGTTTGATCAGTTACAGTCTTGGTTTTTACGGTTGGGTTTCAGGTCGAGCGGTGTTTCGATACCTGACCGGCCAGGACATCAAAGAAGACTCATCAGCAGTCAATCAATAATTTACGTTGCAGAGCCCTAATATCAGGGCTTTTTGTTTATGCGGACGCTGGTCCGGGCGCATTACGCCCGGCTTCCCTCGGGAATTCTCTCGCCGCACCTCATATAGTGCGCCTCGCGAACTTCCCTCGGTCTAGCCGGACACACTGCACTCGTCCAGCATCCGCTATACCCCAGGCGCGAGTCCAGGGTTTTTTGCTTTGGATGGATTTTAGTTCAGGATCCATTTTTTTTAATCATACGAATTATTAGTTAACCGTAAATATCAGCATAACTCTCCGTGTCATTTTTTGTTGACCAGTGTTATTTCGTGGGGTACAATATAAGGGAAGTGGGGATTGGTGGGGATAAGCTAAAATCTGTGGATAATCTAGAAAAAATCAAGTAGATATTCTAGGAATTAGCTTTATTTAATCAGTCCTTCTAAAATCGAGTCTTTTAAACAAAAATCATGTTCATCGGTGAGTTTCAGCACACGATAGACGATAAGGGTCGACTGGCTATTCCGCAGAAATTTCGTAAGCAGTTGGCCGGTAAAGCAGTGGTGACCAGAGGTTTGGACGACTGCCTTTTCGTGTATTCCAATCTTGAATGGAAGAAGATTGCTGAAAAGCTGGCCGCGCTACCATTTAGCCAGACTAATTCGCGAGCTCTGGCTCGTCTGATGTTAGCTGGAGCTATGGATGTAAATTTGGATAGTCAGGGTAGAATTTTGGTTCCGGATTATTTACGTAAATACGCCGGTTTGAAAAAAGATACTGTCGTCGCTGGTTTGTTCAATCGAATAGAGATTTGGGATAGATCGACCTGGGCAAAATACAGCGCTCAAACAGAAAAGAACGCCGAGAGCATCGCTGAACAAATGGGGGAGTTGGGTGTTTAGCGAACGGTGATGATTGAGGAACAAAACAAAAAACACATACCAGTTCTTTTGACCGAGACGCTTGAGGCATTAAATCTGCGTTCTGGCCTGAATGTTATCGACTGCACAGTCGGTGCGGGCGGTCACGCAGAAAAAATACTTGAGCATATTGCTCCAGCTGGACGCCTCTTGGGTCTGGATCTAGACGAAGCGGCGCTTGAAACGACCCGGAGGAACCTTGCACGTTTTGGCTCGCGCGCCATGCTTGTCCGCGCGAACTATCGAAACGTTGACCAGGTCCTCCTCTCCATCTCCTTCGGGTCGTTTCAGGCGGCACTTCTGGATCTAGGCTTTTCCTCACTGGAGATCGATGATCCGGTGAGAGGCTTCAGTCTCCGACATGATGGACCACTTGATATGCGGTTTGATCGCGAACAGGAATTAACCGCGGCTCAAATTGTAAATAGCAGCACGATTGATGAGCTGACCAGAATTTTTTCCGAGTTTGGTGAAGAACGTGAAGCTCAGCGTATCGCCCGAGCGATTGTTGCCGCCAGGAAGGAAGAGAGAATTATTTCAACCTTACGATTAGCTGAAGTAGTAAGCGCGGCAGTTAGTGCCTATCGTCGTCGGCAACGTATTCATCCCGCCACTAAAATATTTCAGGCCTTGCGAATCGTGGTTAATGACGAGTTGGGCAATGTACGTGAAGGATTACCAAAACTTTTTGATCAGCTTGAGTCAGGTGGTCGACTGGTGGTCATTTCCTTTCATTCGCTCGAAGATCGTCTGGTCAAACGTTTCATTCGCGATAAGGTACGAGCCGGTGAAGCACGATGTATTAATCGCCGGCCTCTTGTACCGACAGACGAAGAAATTAAACGAAATAATCGGTCGCGCAGTGCTAAGTTGCGGGCCATCGAGAAAATTGCAAACCGATGAACTATCACCGTCGAAAAAGTAAAATCGTCCTAGGGTGGGTTAGTCGAACTGGAAATGGTGTGTTTATGTTGAATATTTTTTTGTCGACTTTGGTGGTTGGATTATTTGTCGGTTATCTGGCCATTAATAATCAGGCCGCGGCTAACGGTTTTACTGTTCGGTCTCTGGAGAAGAAGATTGCCGAACTGCGCGATCAGGGGAATCGATTAGATTTACAAATTGTGGCCTTGCAAGCCATGAATAATGTGGAACGACAAGTAGGAGAGCTAGGCTTTGTACCGATAGATCAGTTGGATTATATCTCTGCTACACCAGCGGCGGTGGCTATAAAGTAGGACTGGCGTCAAAATAGAAGCAGGCTTAGGCCTGTTTTTTGCTAAGCAAAAAGGATTATCAGACAGTTTTAGTACTAAAATTTCTGACTCTTTAGAAGAGAGTTAATTGGGTTGACAGAACGGTGAATTTTTGCTATATTGAGACGTTCGTCGGCATCGGGGTCGATGACAGGTTCTATACAATTTGGACGGTAAAGGATCGTCGCGGCAGCCGACCGGATTCGGCTAGGCGTTTTTTCGCCGGAGGTTTGTGAGATGTTGGAAAAGAAAAGTTTGGCGACTTTGGCGACATTGGTGTACCACCTTCATCCCGATCTGGAGATCGCGGTGATTGACTGGGTCATTCGGACCCATGAGGCGGTGGTCAAGGCTCTGAGGTTCCAGGGGATCGCCGGGGTGAAGTTCATCCCCGCCGGTCCATTGCGGATCGAGGACTTCGGTGAGTTTGGAGGGTGTGTGGATCACGCCCGACTGCTCCGGGCGTACGGTTTGGTCTTCATCGATACTGGCGACGGCCGACAGCCGCTCGATCAGCACCGGCAGATCGACAGCCGGGAGAGGTCTTCGATCGAACGCTTGGTCGAAGAGGCGGCTGAAGAGGCCGTTGACCTGCTGGCTCTGCTGCCGATCGTTCGGGTCGTAGCAAGTAATGACTTGCACGGCACGGATACCGTCATCCGAGACGGTACGCTGCGGTCGGAGCAGACTCCGCATGTGGATCGCCATCTGCGGAATCTAATGGCCGGATTGAACATTGTGTACGGCGAACAGCCGGAAACAGTGATCAAGCTCGTGCACATGGCCATGAACGGCGTGGCTCGGGAGCTGTCGGCTGAGATCGCAAAGGTCACAGCCGAACTGCGAGAGCAGTTCCAGTCCGAGGATCGGGCGAAAGACGCCCGAGATCGGCAGCTGGTGAAACAGCTGGGAGACAAGCTCGGGCGCAAGCCGACCAGTGAGGAGCTGGAGGAGATGTTTACGAATATCTCCTCTAGTGAAACCGAAACCGGCTGGTCGAGTCGGTTCGAGCTCATCGAACAGGCCGAAGACAACGCCGTCCGGCGACTGTTCGCCTGGGATAAGCTGGTCGACGGCGTGCGCCAGGCTTACGCGCACAAGCCGCGGACTGCCAAGTTCTTCGAGGAGGCGGCCGAGGCCGCCTTCCTGGCACTCGAGCGCGAGTGGCAGCTGGGCGAGGCCGACTACTGGAACCCGGCGAAGACGAAAGTCATTCGTGGGGTCTCGGTGGATCCGGAAGCGTTCGGCCTGCCAGCGAGCAACGACGGCCAGCCGATCCGGCTGAACGTGGTGGTGATCCGTTCTCAGTCCAGCTGGGCTGGGAAGGTTTGCCGGCTGGGCAATCCTCGGCGATCGCGGCGCGGCAAGGAATTGCCGCTACTGTTCCCGGATCACGAGATCCGCCCCAAGGCGGATATCGTCATCCAGATCGCGGACGAGGGTCCGGCTGGAACTCGGGTGCAAGTCAGCACCCGGAGCAAGATCACCCTGGATCCGATCGCCAGGCGGCTGAGGCTGGCTGATTTGCGCCAGCGCTACTCTTGCCTGGAGGCCGGTTCCAACGGTCAGCTCTCATTCCTGGCCGAGAGTCGAGAGGCTGCGGATCAGCTGGTGGCTGGTCTGAAGCGCGAGGGCATGCGCCAGGTCAGGGCCTTCGGATCAAAGGTGGTGATCTATCGCCACCGTGGCTATCGGTTCAGCGACACGGCTCAGGTGGTGCAACGCCTGATGGCTGGTGGCCGACAGGTCATCATCCTCGACCAGGATGCGCAGGAGGCACTCTCCGAGCGCGGCAACAACACCATCACTGTGCGCAATGCGCAGTGGAGGCAGGAAGTCGTGACCGTACTCTATAGCGCGGAGTTCGGCACGTTGGTGGGTAATGCTTACGCCACCAATCCCTTCGCGCCGCGTTGCAGACTGGCCGGCCAGGGAATCGTGGCGGTGACCATCGCCACCATGCGCGACTCCGCGCGTTACCTGGAGGAGCGACTCAACGACGCTCAGCAGTCCGCTGAGTAACCCACCTCACCGTCCAACCTTTACAGACCCCGCACTCAAAGGTGCGGGGTCTTCATTTTGCCAAAATCATTTTTTTTGGCGATCTGATCATTGGTTAGTAGCTGCGGAGCTTGCCACGTCGCTCGCGAGCGACGTGGCTTGCCTCCGCCCATCATTAATTTAAACGGATGGGCAGAGATAAACCCTGTCGCTCGCGAGCGACAGGGTAAACTCTGCAGCTACCCTCAGAAACGAAATCAATCACGTAGCTGCGGAGCTTGCCACGTCACTCGCGAGCGACGTAGCTTGCCTCCGCCTAGCGCATCAAATTAAACTTCGGTCAGATTGACCGTTTCAGCTTCCAATCAGTTTATGCTACCGTCATTTCAGATAGTATGACTTTTTTTATCATTTTCATCGGTGCCTTTGGATTGTCTATTCTGACCACCGTTTTTGTCCGTGGTTTGGCCAGACATTTTGGTGTACTCGCTGAACCAGGTGGGCGGCGATTACATAAAAAAGCGGTTCCTCTTTTAGGTGGGGTCGCCCTTTTTATTGCTCTCGTCTTAATCGTAGTGGTTTTAACCAGTTTTGGCTGGTTGCCAGGCAGTCACATCAAAGCTAAATATTTGGTCGGTATTATTGCTGCAGCTGGATTATTATCATTTGGTGGGGCACTTGATGATCGGTATGAATTGAAACCCTGGCAACAGTTTATCTGGCCTTTTTTAGCCGTACTGGCTGTTATTGTCGTGGGCATCGGCGTGAATTATATTACCAATCCATTCGGCGGCTTGATTGAATTAAATAAATATATAATGACCGCGGTCTGGATTGATGGTATTCCATATAAACTGACGATTTTAGCCGATATTTTTACTCTGGCCTGGCTGATGACCATGACCTACACTACTAAATTTTTAGATGGTTTAGATGGTTTGGTGGTTGGTTTGACCGTTATCGGCGGTTTGGTAATTGCAGCAGTTAGCCTGATGCGCGAAGTGGCTCAGCCGGATACAGCCATTTTGGCTTTAGCGATCGCTGGAGTGTTTGCCGGGTTTCTTGTGTTTAACATTTATCCAGCTCGAATATTCTTGGGTGAAGGTGGTTCAACACTAGCCGGTTTTTTGCTTGGTATATTGGCTATTATTTCTGGCGGTAAAATCGCGACCACTTTGCTGGTTTTAGGTCTGCCACTTTTTGATGCAGCTATAGTTATTATCAGGCGGTTGGTCAGGGGTAAGTCACCGTTTGGCGGCGATCGGTCACATCTGCATTTTTTGTTGGTTGACAGCGGTTTGCCTCAGCGGTCGGTGGTGTTGCTGTATTGGTTTTTGGCTGCCTTGTTTGGTATTTCAACCTTGATTTTGCCCGGCCCTCAGAAAGTTACAGCTATTGGAGTAGCCTTGAGTTTATTACTGGTGATATTAGCTGGCGCGTTAATAATGCAGAAACGCAACTCGATAAAATAAATAATATGGAGAGCGACGCTAATAAAAAACCAGATCAGCCACAACAATTAGGCACGCGCGGAATTTTAACGCTGGTTACACTAAGTGTGATTATTGTTATGACATTTTTATTACGTTATCAACAGCATGGTTTTGGTCGAGGTGAGGTAGTAATTGGTGAGGATATTAAAATTAAAGTTGAAGTGGCGGCCACTGAAGCAACTCGTGAGAAGGGGTTGGCTGGTCGCACTAAGCTGATGGTCGACGAAGGTATGTTGTTTCTATTTGCCGAACCAGCTCGCTATGTTTTTTGGATGAAAGATATGAAAATACCCATCGATGTTATCTGGATTAAATCTGGTGAAATTGTAGATTTGACCGTCAATGTCCAGCCGGCGGAAAAGAATGAACCAGCACCGACATTTTCACCACTCTACGCGGCCGAGGCAGTTTTGGAGGTGCCGGCTGGTTTTATTGCCGAGCATGGACTGCGCTTAGGTCTGCCAGTGATTTATCGTATTGACAGAAGGGGGGCTCTGCGGTAATCTATCGTTGCTTAGCCCCAAATAGTATTCAAAATTATTTCAGGTATGGGATACATCGCAGTTATCGAAACCGGCGGTAAACAATATTTAGTAAAGCCGGGTGACAAAATTAAAGTTGAGAAGCTTGAGGCCGAAGAAGGTCAGAAGCTGACTTTTGAGCCGCTGCTTATAGCGGACGATAAAGATAATGAAGTTAAGGTTGGTCAGCCGACCATTAAGGGTGCCAAAGTGACGGCGGTGGTGGTTAGGGCAGGTCGCAGTCGCAAGGTTGAAGTGGTGAAGTACAAGCCAAAAATTCGTTATCGAAAGCTAACTGGTCATCGACAACATTTCACTGAAATTAAGATCGAAGACATCAAGGCTTAGAGCTGAAGATAAAAAAAGACCAGACAACAGTCAGGTCTTTTTTGATTAGGTGGAGGCTGGTCTGTAGGCACACGATAGAGATTCATTTTTGACTATAAGCGTAGTAGGAAGGCAAATAATACATAAATAACGTAGGCAGACAGCAGCAATAAACCTTCGCGTCGGGAAATTTTTCGACTACTTCTAACAATTGAGATAAAAATTAACGTTGTTAGCAACAGAAAGGGCAAATCATACTGCCAAACAGTTTGATTAATTTCTATCGGTGAGATTAAAACAGATACTCCCAGGATCAACAGGACGTTCATGACATTGCTGCCAATAATATTACCGATAGAAAGCTGCTCGGTTTTTTTGATGGCCGAAATAATAGTTGTCAGGATTTCCGGTAAGGATGTGCCAAGCGCAATGAGTGTCAGACCAATCAAAACTTCACTGACACCAGCTAATCTAGCCAGACTGACGGCGTTAACTACCGTCATGCGCGCACCGATAAACAAAAGAGCCAGACCAGCCGCAATAGCTATAATATTGTAAAGGCGTTCGCGGCGACGTTTAATTGTTATTGTTCGTTTGATGACTCGTTCGACTTTGCTCATGGTGGTAGCTTCGCGAATAACAGCTAAGATGAAAACTATCGCCATGGTTACCAGTATTAGACCATCGAAACGACTCAGCAGACCATCTCGTAGCAACATATAGAGAATGGCCAAAGCAAACACCAAACTATAAAGTTCGAATCGATGATTTTTAGCGGGTAAGCCGATCGGGGCTATAAGCGCGGTCAGACCGAGCGCCACACCGAGATTGACCATATTACCACCCAAAACATTACCCAGGGTCAGGCTATTTTCACCAGCCAAGCCAGAGAAAATACCAATAATTAATTCTGGTAACGAGGTGCCGAAAGCAACGATAGTAAAACCGATTAAAATTAGTGGCAGGCCAAAATTTCGTGCCAGTTTGGTGGCATTTTCAATTAAAAGAAGGGCGCCCTTATAGAGAAGGGCGATGCCAACCGCAAAAAGTAAAATTGAAGGCAGGATAGTCAACATGTGATCTTTAGTAATTATAACATGATTTTCCGGATGTTGACCCGATAAAATTTACTGAGTCTAATAAATAATTAGGTGGTTTTAAAGTTATTTATGTCGTATTTTTAGATTTTAATATTTTTCCCGACTTGACTTTTTTGGTAAAAAATTTATTCTAGTCTGACGCACTTAGGCGTCCCAGAGCAGGAGATTGGAATGAATCCGGTCATTGATTTTTTTGAGGTCTTGGGTTTGTTCGCTGGTGGCTTGGTGGCTCTAATGCTCGTAGTACCGTTGTTGGCGGTCATGACTTTGTTGGTGGCCAAAGTGATCAGTAATTTTCTTTGGTCTCAGCAGGATTGGCGAACCGAGCGTGAATATCATCTCCAATACGGCCCCCTCAGCCCTTATCGACGATCAACAATGGTTCAGATTACTGTTAAAACATTGACTGGTCGTGAATTGCTGGTCGCATTAGGCAGTCACATCTTTCGGACTGGCAGGCGCATTTCTCAGCAAGCAATAATGATCGGTCAAAGTTATCTCTGTCGATTTTGGCAAAAAATACTTTGGGTTTGGCGAGCCGATCCCGTGCAATTGACCTGGCGATATGGTCTCACTCTGGCGGTGTTGCTGAGCTGCATGTGGAGTTCGACTTTCTTACTTGGCGGTGCACC
The DNA here is from genome assembly GCA_018813785.1 of Patescibacteria group bacterium. Classification (GTDB taxonomy): domain Bacteria; phylum Patescibacteriota; class Patescibacteriia; order SG8-24; family SG8-24; genus JAHJAU01. The sequence continues at coordinate 29,125 of JAHJAU010000063.1, forward strand.
ACCAACCATCACCAGAGTCGGTCATGCCTTCAGCACTGAGCCAGTATTTAGCGGATTTGCTATTTCCCGGCTGTGGGACATTCCGGCTGCTTTTCTGGCGGTGGCTGCTGTGGTTGGATCGCTCTGGCTGTTCAATCGTTTTGTTTGCGGTGAAGTCAATCCAACGAAGAAGAACCTGGCTTTTTTGGTCAAGCTATTCGCTCTTTTTGTTGCCCCCTTGACTGTCTTGGGCTGGCCGGGGTTAGCCAATTCTAGCAGCTCATTTTCTTCATTGCTTACAACCTTATTGCAAGTTGCAATTCAACTGACTAGCCTCGCGTTTTGGTTGATACTGATTAGCGGAGCAATTCGTCAAAGCCATCTATATGAACCATGTCACTTGTGGCAAAACACCAATGCTCATCAACTCGGTGTCGCTGTGTTCAGTTTACTGACCATCACAGGAGTGGTGATCGGACTTTTTTTCTGGGGTTTGCCGCTGGGATTGATGATCGGTCTAGGAAGCGGTTTGGTGGGTGGAGTGCTCGCAACCTGTACCGCCTACATCATTACGATCTTTCTACGATTAATGGCGTATCCGGAGTAAATTTGGATCAACCTGGGGTTAGACTCAGATCGAATCAATTACTACCGCTGTTCAACTTGAACAGTGGTTTTTTGTCTCACAGGAAACCCCGCACGAAGGCGGCGTGGTTAGCCGCCGAGTGCGGGGATGAGTGTGACCCGGAGCGAAGCGGAG
>JAHJAU010000064.1 GCA_018813785.1 Patescibacteria group bacterium
ATCAGGCAGACCATCGAGTCATACCCGGAACATCTGCGGGTTGGGGCGTTCCAGGTGGTGACTCTCGACAGCGGTAGTGAGGGCGCAAACCATGGCGCCCTGCGCGAGGACTACGGCATCGACACCTACTTCTGCGACCCGAACTGCTCTCGTGGCATAAGGGCTCGGTGGAGAACGCCATCGGTCTTGTGCGGCTGAGGTTCATTAATGACATGCCCAGAAAGTCTCTCGAGCACCTTACGCCGAACGAGGTCGCGGCACAATATTTGTGAGAGGTGTTCGGTTATCAGCTTGAATTCGAGGTCACCCTCGACAGGCAGGAGGGACAGGTAACGTTTGGTGCCTGTCACCCTCGACAGGCAGGAGGGACAGGTACTATTACATTCAAAAACGATTATTCTATCTTGAAGACAACCTCTCTGAGACCAAATAAAAAAGACCGCAGTCTACACAAGCGTGTAACTGCGGCCGATCCTCTTACCTGTGATCGATCACATCTCGATTTCAATGACCGGTGGCTGATCCTCCTCGAACCCATAAAACACGATGTTCTCGGGTTCGATTCCCGGAATCTTTTCGGACAGAGCATCCACCACCTTCCGTCGCACCTTCGCCCGAACCCGCGACTGGCTGAACGGCAGACTCCAGGCCTTGATGTGGGGTTGATCTCGGTGATTGATGAAGCCACTCGAACCAAGGTTGAATCCCAGCACTTCGAAGTACTCGGTGGGGTCGATTCCTTCGTGGAAGAAATATTCGACCACTCTCCTGACCCAGTACCGGCCACCGACACACAACTTCGGCAGATCGGTAATGCAAACGCCAGAGACTCCATACGGACTCTGATCAACGCTGAACCGCTTGTGGGTCGGTTCAACACACTGAAGCATCTCACCTCTCATGGTATCCTCCATGCTCGTCAAAGGACTGTTCAACCTAACAGCCGATCTAAATCCTGTCAACTCGAAGAAAATCACCTAAGAAATAACTAAATTTCACTGTCAACGAGCACTTGTACTGTTCGTCGAACCATGCCGTCCAGCTGGGTCAACAATCGAATCGCCAGCCGCCTGGCAAAAAACAATCGCACGCATTCCGAGTAGAGCTGATGTTCGAGCAATAATCCTTTTCGTTTGATCTCTTCTAAACCATCTACCGGATCAACATCGAATGATCGCTGTCCGATGATCGGCCCAGAATCCAAGCCACTATCCACAAAATGAATTGTACAGCCAGCCACCCGACAACCATAACGATAAGTATCGCCATAACCATCGATACCTGGAAACGCCGGCAGCAACGATGGGTGGATGTTCATAATACACGGCTGATCTTGATTTGGACTGATACGCCGAACAAAGAACGGCGTTAGTAGTCGCATGAAACCAGCCAGACAGAGCAAATCACAACCACGTTGCTCAATTTCATCACCCAGTAAAAGCTCAGCGAACAATCGATGGGGCTTATAGTGAAGCGCGTCACCCAACGAACAACTTGGAATCCGTGACAAATCAATCTCTCGCCAATCACGTCGCGCCAGAGCCTTGTAATCCACAACGAAAGTATCGAGGCCGTGCTGTTGAGCCCAGCTAAGTCCGGGTGCAGCTGGATTATCTGACCCGACAAACCGGACGTCAGCCGGAATTTCTCCCCGCTCGCAAGCCTGAACTAGCGCCTGCATATTAGAACCAGTGCCAGAAATAAGAATACCAAGACGACCGCGATCAGTCATGACTTCCTCCTCGATTAGTACCTGTCACCCTCGACAGGTAGAAGGGACAGGTAGGTAGGTCGCCAAATCTTTTGAAAAGGCCGTTCGAATATCGAACGGCCAGGTGTGGGGGCGGGAGTGGAACCCGCATCTACTCCTTACCATGGAGTGCTCTGTCAATCATGAGTTGAGCTACCCCACTCGCTCGCATCATAAATAATGCTAAATTTTCAGTCAAACTAATTTGGGAAGTCCATGTGTCTGATCTTTAAGACTCCACCCAACTTGTTAATAACTAACCTTTAGTTAACTAAAAAATTGCTATAAGGTTGAGTCCAGGCTCTTTTGAGGGAGATAAAATGAGCAAGCTTAATCTCAGTCACTCACCTGAATTCGAACGGCTGATTAATGACCGCTTGATGCAACAGCGAACCACAGCGCTCAGAGACGTTCTGCGGCATCAAACGCAATTACTGAAAGAAATCGAAATCGATCGTCTGCGCATTAAGCGATTCGAAGAACTCTGGGCGGCCGCAGAATTCGTTTTTGCCTGGCGTGATTGGTTTGCCGTCAGTGAAATCGGTCAGCGCTTTTTCCATGCCTTTGGCGACGACGTTAAATCAGTCCTGTGTGTCGGAAAATTCTGGCTAGGTAAGCCGATCGAGCCAACAGATCGTGTTTGCCACGCTCGACTGCTCCTGAACGGACGACCACCATCACCCAACAAACCTGCTTTCCTATATCAGGAACTGCACAAGGGTCAGGTTTCAAAAGTTCTGGAAATTTACGATGTCACCGGTTTTATCACGACGATCCACCCCAACTTCCTTCTGGAGGTTAACGAACAGTTGCATGGTAACGGCGTCTGGGACTGCATCGTTCGTCACCTGAAGGTGAGGGTTCGTTAACCGATCGCCTAAAACGCACCACCTCAAGACGATTAGCTGGGTTCAACTCAAAAGCTTTCACAAAATCTTTAATCGCGTCACAAAGCGCGATTTTTTATTTGAAACTGGCACCACATCTAAGATAAAAAGAAAATCAAGAAAAATGTTAATATCCATCCTTCAGCTGGCCGTCGGTTAAATTTTAATAGCGAGTTATTAATAAGAGCTAACCCCTGGTATAAAATCAATAATTTTACAGCGTACCTGTCCCTTCTACCTGTCGAGGGTGACAGGCACTAATATTAAATTGGCACTAATATTAAATTGACTCCCCCTACCCCTGGTGTTAAGGTTTTTTCGGTGTAGATATAGCTCTGCATCAACTGTTATTTTCATCAATCAATCAATCAATCAATCAACAAGACTCAACCATCTTTTGAATCACTGAAATCAACGAAGGAGGCGCTAATGTTACGCTTGGCATTGATTTGTTTGTTAGTGCTGGCGTGGACGACACCGGCTCTGGCCGAAGAGGTCGATAATCACTCGATCGAAACAACCACCACTGACCCATCAATCGATGATGAGGTCGGCCTAACCACCACTGATCTGCACTTGCGACCCCATCAGGGTTGGACCATCGCTGGTCAGCTGATTCTGGCACCAGCCTACTTCATGGCTTATATCACTGTTCATGAAGGCAGTCATGCCTTGGCAGCTCTGATTCTGGGCTGTGAAATTGTTGGCTTCGAACCATATCCGCACACCGTCGAATACAGAAATGCCGAAGGTGAGATAGTAAGTGACTTCATTATGGGTTACACCTGGTACAATCGTCCGGCCAGCGAACCCTGGATGGCAGCTCATATTTCGATTGCACCGTATCTGACGGATATTCTCATCTTCGTGAATTGCGATCTGCTGTTGCAGTATGTGGTTGATCCTCATTCAGATGGCGCTCCATTTTTGCTGGCTGGTGGGATGATTACACCCCTGGTCAACTTCGTCGCTGGACTAAACTGCATGGGAGACAACTGTGACCTGACTAACTTCAGTACAGTCACCGGTGTCCCACGCGGTGTAATCATGATCGTTGGTTATGCTCTGGCTTTTACCGCCCTCTGGCGCTGCCTGCATCAATTTCGACGAATCTTCTTGGAACCGCGCGCTGTACGAGATCGACGACGTGAACAAGAAAATCGCGGTCGGGCTATCTCTATTTCACCTCTGGGCGGCGACGAACTTATCGGCGTCGGCGTTTCAGGAGTGTTCTAAAAACATAAGACGAGGCATAAACCTCGTCTTCTTTATATAAAATCAATTTATCTTTTCACCGTCCGACAATTGACAACTCCTTATTTCTCGAGTAACATTACGCCATTATTTGCGCTTAACAATCACTCTAAAGTGGAGTTTAGAAATATCGCCATTATTGCCCACGTTGACCACGGAAAAACAACGTTGGTCGACGCCATGCTCCGACAGTCAGGCACGTTCGGAGAACGTGACGTTATAGAAGAAAGGGTCATGGACAGCAACGCACTCGAAAAAGAGCGCGGTATTACGATTTACGCTAAAAACACCGCTATCCGTCTTGGCGAGATCAAAATTAATATCGTTGACACTCCGGGCCACAGCGACTTCGGTTCAGAAGTTGAACGGGTGTTACGCATGGTCGATTCAGTGTTATTGCTGGTTGACGCTCAAGAAGGACCAATGCCACAGACTAGATTTGTACTAAGAAAATCACTGGAGCTTGGCCTCAAACCGATTGTGGTTATAAATAAAATTGATAAGCCAGCAGCTCGTCCAAGTGAAGCGTTGAACATGGTTTTTGATTTGTTTGTCGAACTTGGCGCAACCGATGAGCAAATGAATTTCGAGACAATCTATGCCATCTCCAGACAGGGCATCGCTAAACGCCAACTGACAGATGATAGCCAGGATTTACAGCCGCTCTTCGACGTCATTCTCAAAACCGTACCGCCGGCACCGAGTGAAATTAATGCACCGCTACGCATGCAGCCTGCTAATCTGGCTTATGATGACTTCGTCGGGCGGCTGGGTTCGGGTCGTATCTATGAGGGCAGAGTCCGCCCGGGCATGATGGTCACGGTGATCAAACAAGACGGCACTCGGGAGCGACATAAAATTACAAAAGTATTGACGACCGAGGGTCTTAGAAATATCGAAGTTGAAGAAGCTATCGCTGGTGACATCGTACAAATCGCCGGTATCCCGAACATCAATGTAGGTGAAACGGTGGCCGAGTCTCCAGACGCTAAACCACTGCCATCGATCGATGTTGATCCGCCAACTCTGACCATGAACTTTCTGGTGAACAACTCCCCTCTCGCTGGCCAGGAAGGTAAGTTGGTAACCTCCCGGCAAATTCGTGAACGTCTCCGGCGTGAACTTGAAACCAACGTCGGCCTGCAAATTGATTTTCCAGAAGCTGGTGAATCGTTTCGAGTCAGCGGCCGAGGTGAAATGCATCTATCGATACTAGTTGAAACCATGCGACGCGAGGGTTTTGAGCTACAAGTAAGTCAGCCTCAGGTGATCTTGCGTGAGGAAAATGGACAAACACTTGAGCCTTACGAAACTGTTACTATCGATGTGCCAGACAAACATTCAGGCATAGTGATCGAAAAACTAGGCATTAGGAAAGGTGAGATGCAAAACTTGTCGAGTGAAAACGGCAGCACCAGAATCGAATATATCATTCCAACGCGCGGCTTGCTTGGTTATCGCCTGGAATTCATGACTGATACTCGTGGCGAAGGTACGTTGTCTCATATTTTTTCTCACTACGGACCGCATCGAGGTAATATCCCCCGCCGAACTTCGTACTCAATTATCTCTATGGAGAACGGCAAGGCGTCAGCTTTTGCGCTGTTTGGTATTCAGGATCGTGGCGTGTTATTTATTGACCCAGGTGAACAGGTCTACGAAGGCATGGTGGTCGGCGCCAGCATGCGCGACACCATGGTAGTGAATCCGATCAAAGGTAAAAAACTCACCAATATGCGCTCAAGTGGAGCCGATGACGCGATTGCACTCGCTCCACCGCTCGACATGAATCTGGAACGGGCACTTGAATACATTGATGATGACGAATACGTCGAGGTAACGCCAAAATCAATCCGCATCCGCAAAAAGTGGCTCAAAGAACACGAACGAAAACGCCACACCACAAAAGATTAATGGCAATAAAACGACGAGTTGAATTTCAGCTCGTCGTTTTGATTCAAGATAAAACTTCTAAAAATCCAGGAATTAAAATGTGTTTCTAGCCAACGCTCATCCAAATTTAAGCCATGATTTTGACAAAGATTGGTCGTGGCAGTATTCTCAAAAAAAGATATAAAGATATATATGAATATATATTTCATGCAACAGAACCGTCGTCGCCGAATCCCCTAAGGATTTCGGAGTTTTGATTTTCGATACATCTCAGTCGAACCCAAATCCCCGGAATCCTCCGGGGATTTTTGATTACAGGAGGTAAATAAAATGCGGTTTTTGGCTGAAAACGAATCACTGCCTTGGTGTTCGTGGCAAAAATTAGCGGTTAATTTAAGTGCTGAACCCAAAATCATGGGATCGCGCGTGACCGCCGCGGAGCTTAGAAAATTGTTTAAGCGGGGTCAGGCTGTGGTTTATGTCGAAGAAGGTAACGACGTGATCGGATTCATGGCCGCCTGGGACGGACCTGATGGAGTGTTGGAACTGGGATCGATTTGGGTCAGGTCGGAACTGCGTGGTCAGGGACTGGGAAACACCGTGGCCCTGGAATTGATTCGGCGACTTGGAACTAATCGTATTAGATCGTTCGCTATTACCACTAACCCAGCCTGTGTGGCTGCACTGAAAAAAGCCGGCATGCAGGTTCATCTGGACTGGATCACTCCGTTCTCCTGGGGAGCCACCTGCGGACCATGCGATGTCGTTCGCGAAGAGAATAAATTAAATTGTTCGAGGCGCAATAACGATTGCATTTTATTGATCTTTCTAGAGTCAATTAAGGACTAGTCATCAAGATTTGTGGAGTCGCCTCTCGCCTCTCGCCTCTTGGCCTTTCATAACTAAATCAACCCGTGCGCCTGGCGCCGGGTTTTTTATTTTCGGCCTAAATAAAATTGTAGATCCGTCGATTTAATATCGAAAAACCAATAACTAAATTTTTTTCAAAAACACGAGCCAAAAATTGCGCTTGTAACTCTGCCCCTTAAACCGGGAGTAATTTGTCTTGCTCTTCATAAGAAGAATTGAAAAATATCTCTTATACACAGCGGAAAGATCATCGCGAGAAAAAACTCTTTCCGTAAGACCCATATCCTGATTGATATATGTGTCTGGCTCCGATCCGGGATGATCTTTAAGCAAAGCCTTGGCATTTTTGTCTCCGTCTTTACAGAGCGCCTTCACGAACATATACCCACCGGGTTTCAAAACCCTGTTACATTCCGCCAGATACATTTCCCGCTCTGACTCATTCAATGAGTTCGATGAAATGACATCAAATATCAAATCAACCGATGTGTCATTCAATGGAAACGACTGACCCATGCTTCGCTGAAGATACGTCACTTTCACTCGATCTTCCCGCGCGCGCTCTCGCGCCAAACCGATGGCAGTCTTCGATATTTCTATGCCAGTCACGTTATTGCCGAGCTTCGCCAGATAATTAGCGTTTCGACCAGTGCCCGAGCCCAAATCAAGAATGGCCAGCCCCTCCAGCTCAACCCCTTCATTCTTGCGAAGAAACTTCAAAAACCGCAGCACATCTTTCTGCGGTTTATCGTTTTTCGTAACAAGTTGAGGATGGCGGTACTCTTTTTCCCAGACGGATTCCTGCGGCATGTGATCGAGTATTTAAAAACGGCGACTTTACTTTTTGGTTTCGCTTGAAAGTATTGATAAATATCTGAGAGTTACATTATATATAAAAAATCTCTAGTCAACGATTACCTGAACTCGCCCAACCTCACCCGTAGTCAGCCGAACCTTGATGCCGCGCGGATGAAACGAAGAACTGGTCAGAATATCTTTAACAAACCCCTGAGTCAGGATGTTTGTTCCCTGATCTTTCTTGAGGGTAATGGCCACTGCTAGGCCTGGATAAATATCTGCCCGTCTAGTTCCGTCCATGAGGTGTTTTTATTTGTGAACCGGAGCTCGAATCTATGATGAAGATTAGAACTCTAACCACAATTTTAGTCAAATTATTAATCAATGCTTTTTTCTTAAAACAATAGTAAACCATTTCTGCCCCCTCAATTCCTGTATGTCTTCAAAAAGCACGCTGTAGTCATCTCCGGCATATAATATGATATCTTCGGGCGTGTATAGAAAATAAGTCCGCGTGCCAAATTCATCAGTTTTCGAATGTTTCCCTTCACCGTATTTAAGTGAAATATAAAAAACGCCCTCGCTGTTCAAGGCAGCAGACGCCCTCTTTAGTACGGCTTTAACACTTACAGGATCAGAATGAAGCAATGAAGCAAATGAGAAGATTAAGTCGATCCCCGTGGGAAACGCCCACACATCTACGTCAGCAACCTCGAATCGTCCCTGCGGTACCGACTCCTTCGCCAATGCAATCATCGACTTCGAAATATCTACACCAAGATAATTTGGTGTTTGTTTGATAATCTCTTCGGCATCTCGACCGTTTCCACACCCCATCTCCAGTACGAAAGGTTGATCACGAAGGACATAAGAAAAACCGCGCTTAATATCTTTGATGCGCGCACCGATCCCATTAAACTTCGCGGCCATTTGTGATGCTGTGGAATCGTATGTCTCGACGGTTTGTTTTTTATGATCTTCCATGTTGGCAACAATTAATTATCCGCTGAGCCTAGTATATCAATAATTTAGACTTATATTTCGCCTTTTGCCCCTCAATTAAACACTAACCTTTAAAGACACGACCCCCCTACCTCTACGGCTTCAACAACGCCAACACCACCACACCAAGTGGCCTGCCCATGGGTCCCCTGATGGCGATATCAAGGGTGCGATAGTCAATTCCGCGTTCGGACAACTTTTCCTTCCAGCGCCCAAGAGGAACTGACCAACCCCACTTCCCCAGACGCTCAGTCTCGGCGATCAGCTCTTCCTCGTCGAAGAAGTGTAACGCGACCCCGGAAGAATTCAAACAGTCGTAAGAATTCATAATCACGTCCCACTGCTTCTCCGTTTCGATGAACTTCAGCAGAACGTGAGCGTAGATGATGTCGTACGATCCACCTAAATTAGGGGGTCAGAGCTTTAATCTATACTATAGGTTAAAGCTCTGACCCCGAATCATGTTAACTAAAACCAGCCATCCTCACGAAAAGTATCCCCGCTCCTCCAGTACATCAGCTACGACTTCGTAATAACTTGGATGCGCCGCCCAATCCTGCTGTGTACTCTCGTCAATAATTTCAACTAAAGCGTCGGTTGATTCTTTTTCTACTTCGGGTTTACGAAGGGCTCTATTCCGACCCCGCTTAAATTCAGAACCTCTTCCGGGCATATTTTTCAAGAAGGCCCTCATTTCCGAAACACGTTTTAAAATATCAATATCAATATCGAGACCTTTCAACATTTCCTCATGATCTGCTGTGTCCAGCCCCATCTTACCCGCTAAACGTAATAAATTACCTAGACCGGCTTTACTGCCTCTAGCTGAATGAGAAATTTCTTTTTCAGTCTTGGTGCCACGGCGTTTCTCTGATGAAATACTTGCTATTCTATCATCGGAGTCAGGAGACTCCTCACCTCCCTTGTTCTCATCCGACTTTTCGGACTCATTTTTTTGTTCAGATCTAAATGCACCAGGAAATTTAATGACATCTCCCATACAATTTAATTTAGATTAATAATTACATAGTTGGTATTTGTGACACACCTATTTATCCATCAGTATATCAAAACCCGAACCTTTCGACTCGAATTCTTGTGACTGCCCTGTCTTGAACGCTTTCAGAACACTAAACGAAATACTTACAATGGAAGATATTGATCAATTTGTTTTTCTAGCTCGGGGTAGACATGTAAATTAGGGGGTCAGAGCTTTAATCTATACTATAGGTTAAAGCTCTGACCCCGAATCTTCGGATAATGCCATGTGTGCTGGGGTTAGATCTCGTGTTTTAACATCCGAATTAACTGACGTGCTCATTTAACTAAACGTAGCAAATCTTCCACGGTCTTGGTTTGGACGAGCAATCGCTGCGTCTCCAAGTCGCCCTGTTGTTCCCGTATCTTCTGTAAAGCCTGACTGATTCGACCGCAATACTCCTTAAATTCCTCCGGGCTCATTGGAGGGTCTGCATCCTGACCATAATCATGATAATAATGACTCATCATTTTAGTCAGCCGCCAAAAACCTTCTTCGATCGAACCATCAGCTTCAACAATTCTATCCTGATAAAAAGTAAACGCTTCACACAAGATGCCGTCTGGACCTTTTCTTGTATCCACGTGCGGATCAATGGAGTGTAGAATCTCGTGGTTCATATTCTCTTCAGCCGCTACCGTGACTATTAAGCCTGTTTTATGAAAAGGTGATTCGGAATGAAAATTCCCTCCCCAAATGTTCATTCCAGCAGAGGTATCCTCGACTCCATTAAAACGGGATGCAAATTCCTTATACTCTTTGAGATCGGTATATACGATCATGGGTCGACTAATTTCTTTGCCGGCAATTTTAGAAGCAGCTTCAGACTTATAGTCAATAACCAAAAGAGATTCAACATGCTCTGGCTTTAGTAGCTCAACTTTATTACTGGCAAAAGATTTATTACAAAACTCTAACCACCATTTCCGAATATTGCGCTCTTTTTCTTCCACTGTTCCCTCTCCCATGATCTCCAAAAAATAATCCCGCACCCCTTTATAGGCCTCTTCTCTTTCCCTATCCAACCAAGATTGAACCCCCTCAGCTGATTCTTCAATTTGTTCTGATATCTTCGGAAGGTCTGGACCATTAAGCTCCTTAGATACGCTGTCTTGCAGCAACAGCAGACTATACATTGCCTTCTCGGCTGCAGCCAACTCTATTAGATCTTGTTTGGCCAGCTTGTCGCTGCTCTTAACCTTCCTCAACTGCACACCCATCTCTCCGATTACGTCATGTAAATCAGCCAATAATATCTTAGGGTGCTGCTCGCGTTTTTTCTGTGCACCGCGAAGTATATCAACAGTATTGTGTAAATCACTCAAATCACGATTCTTGGCATGAAGAAATGTTCCCCTAGCCAGATTCACTGTTTTATCTGTCTGTTCTGGTGCTGGTGCTCGCAGTTCTGGGTACAACTTAGTCGAACATTCAATAAATAACTGGCGAGCGTTGATGAATTGACTCGCCAGGCGTTCATTATAGGACTGATCACGAGTAACATTGTCTGGATTAAATTGATTGGCTTCACTCATCCAACTCGCCAGTTGAGCCAAGGCTTCAGCCACATATTGCGGGTGCTCTCTGGCTCGTTTTTCTCCGACCGGAGTTCCCAGTTTTTCCAAATCTCTCTTGAACAAATTCAAATCCGCCAGCTGCTCAGCCAGCTCAATTCGTCTATCTTGAAAAGTTATACCTTCAATCATGCCAGTCAATAACTCTTCCTCTCGTGCAAAAACTTTACCAACCTTGTCCTTAAACGTTTGTTTGGTTTCTGGTGCCAAAATAACTTCTTCGGCCTGAACTCGTTCGTGATCAGGTTTGTTTTTTGCGTCTTCCTGGCTTTCAGTATTCTGATCGGGGGGATTCTCGTCTTTAAACCTGCGCGCGTCCATCGCCCTATTCATTTCATAAGCACGCCGCCGGGCTGACCCTGCCTTAGAATATCTATCGTCTCTTTGTTCCTCATCCAGCCCTTCTGGATTTCGTGACATTCGCGGAATATCTCCTCTGGCCATATATTCCTAATTATTTAACATGGATTTAATACTAAAATATCACGAATTGAAATCTGTCACGATAGCTGTTCTAGCAGCTCTTTTTTTAGTTTGGTAAAGGACCGCATGTCCCATGGTTCGCGCGTTAGCGCATTGGCAATCCAGTGACCGCCCAACAGCTGCGGCATCATCACTAAGTTGGCGCCCGCCTGATACAGCTCATCCGCATCTGATTGATGGTAAGCGTTAGCGACAATCGGAACACGTTCACCAATTTTACCCCGGACGAACCGAATCATGTTAATTTGGTCATCTACCGCTGGAATAGTCATTACGATTAGCTTGGCGCCGTGCAGCAACAAGCTTTCCAAAAATTCAACGTCAGCAATATCACCAAATAGATGAGGCACTCCCTCATGCTCAAGTCGCTTAATCACGTCGGGGTCGTAGTCAATGACTATATGGCTCTTTTTTATTTTTTGCAGTGCGTCGACCACTCGACGACCGATGCGATGGCAACCGACTACCCATGCGTCATATGACTCAGCCACTTGCTCGTCCTGCTGGTGGCGATCCGGGCCAAACAGAATAAAAAACGGTCTCAATTTCTGATAGATGCGCTCGTTATACATTATTAGATAAGACGAGGTAAATATGGTGATGATGGCGACGACAGTAAAAATACCCACTTAATCACCATGAACATGGCCAGCATTTCGTCCGGCAAACAGCAACACAAAACCAAACTCACTCACTTGTGCCGCGGTCAGTCCAGCAAGCAAGCTGTTGCGCCGGGTAAACTTCAGCTGACGAAATATGAGATACAAAATCAGCGGATTGCCGATCAAGATGAATACAGACAACACGACCGCGGGCAGGAAGATGTGACCGAGATTGCTGAGCCCCATCTCGCTCCCGAGCACTATAAAGAATAGCACCAAGAAAAAGTCCCGTAGCGGACGAATGCGGCTGGCGATTTCCAGCTGAAACGGCGACGAGCTCAGGGCTATGCCAGAAATTATTGCCCCGACCTCGAGCGACAATCCGAACCAATACAGCAAACTCGCCACACCAAAACACCACGCCAAAGAAAATAGGAACAGTAATTCGCTAGAGTCGGCAATGGATGCCAGGATGTGCGGTAGCACGTATTTGCTCAACAGCACCAACGCACCGACCGACAGCACTAACGTCAATCCGAGACGAGCGAAAGCAATCACACCCTCCCCTTCTCCGCTCATAATTCCCAATACGATAACTAAAACAACAGCGATCAGATCCTGCACCAGCATCAACCCAATCGTGTAGCGCCCATAGATGGTTTCGGTGTCACGTTTGTCCGACAACAGCTTCATGATGATGATAGTGCTCGAAAACGTGATGGCGATAGCCAGATATATGGCCGAGCGCGACGATATTCCCAAGGCGAGCAGAATTAAAAAACCGATGCCGGCGGTGAATATCACCTGACCCAGCCCGGTAAATAACGAAGCTCGACCAATAGACTTAAGATGATTAAAATTCAGGTTCAGACCGATGATGAACAACAAAAGCACCACTCCGAACTGCGCGAATGCCTCATAAAGATGCTGGTCGCCATGCAGTAAATTCAAGATATATGGCCCACAGATGATGCCAGCTACAATATAAGCAATAATAAAAGGCTGACGAAACAGCCTGATTAAAAACGCCGCACCGACGGTAACCGTTAAAAGTGTGCTAATTTGGCCAAAAATTGAGTCCATCTTGGTAATTATTTTGACGTTTGTTTTTGTATTTATGGTATTTATGCTTAATCGTCGACCACCGACAAAAAGCATTCTATATATATTATACCATATTTAAGCATAAAACCGGGCTGTGTTTGAAGGCTTAGCTTTTAACTTTAATCACTACTAACCCAACAAAAAACCGCGCTAAATTGCGCGGTTTTTTGTTGGCTGCCCGTCTTGGACGTATTTCGAACTATTAGTTTAGATTTTGAGCATTCAATATTCCCCAATTCCTACAGTTATTGACGCATACCTCAAGCACTTATAAACTATCCGCTGTAATGTAAAAACCTTATGAAGAAGCCCGACTATAAAAAGGCCGAAAAAACAGCCTCCAATCTACTTAAAAACCACGGCATTGAAGCACCGTTCGTTAATGTGATTACAATTGCTGAACGGGAGGGGTTAAAGCTTCAGTGGTTTAATCCAGATTCGCTGACCAATCAATATCCACGAGTGCCTGCTTTTAAGGAATTAAGGGAGGTGGCTGGCTTCTTCGATCCGGAGACAAACACAATTCACATAAATGAAAATGACCCACCGAACCGACAGACTTTCACCATTGCTCATGAGCTTGGTCATTATGTACTAGGTCACTCTGATTACGGTGTCCTTCCAAGATGGCAAAAACTGGGAGAGAAAAAGGAGCCAGTGGAAAAAGAAGCAGATGCTTTTGCAGCCAGCCTTCTTGTTCCAATACCCATGCTTAAAAGCACGATGAGTGAGTACAGCCTATCAAAAAAAGATGTTGGCATCCTTGCACGATTGTTCGCTGTATCAGAAGAAATGATGCGCTATAGATTACCGCTGATCTAGAAACATGAGTGCTCCAGATAAGAAGAAAATATTAACAGCCCTTAAAA
>JAHJAU010000065.1 GCA_018813785.1 Patescibacteria group bacterium
AGTTTGTCCTGGAGGTATAACCAAACTTCCATCTGGACATTCGACAAAATATCTTTGATTAGGTCTTAAGTCTTTCAGTGATGATTGGTAAAATGCAATATCATCCCTATATTTGCCAAGTTCATCTTCTTTTTTGAACAGATCATCATTTACATCTTGAGCAAATGAATCATCTTTTAAGGTTTCAACTGACTTTGTATAAAGTAAAATATAATCACAGGATGGAGCAAAAAATTTTCCTAAATTACTTGCTGTCTTTGCGATTCTTGAAATACTGGTAATAAAGTTTTGCCTCCCAAATATTTTATCGCAAAGCAGTTTTAAATTTGCGTGTTCATCGTCACCAATGCTAATAAATATTGAAGCTCCATCTTTCAAAAGATTTTTTGCAAGTAACAATCGCTTTTCCATCATATTAAGCCACTTGCTATGCCTATATCCGTCATTGTCATCAATATATTTATCATTATATTTCCATTCTGTTTTATTTCCTGTGTTATACGGAGGATCAATGTAGATTACGTCAATTTTTCCTTTGTGAGTGTAATTTAAGCAGGTCAAAGCATGGTAGTTATCGCCTTCAATCATGATATTGTCGTCACTGTTATCGGTTCTGATTTCCTTTGTCTTGTCTCTCTTTAAAATCGGGATATTCTTTTCGCAATCTAAAACAACCTGCTCGGGTTCCTTTTCGCTATCCCAAACAAGACCATATTTTTTCGTAGCAAGCTCTTTATCTTGCTTCTCAACAAGTTTCAGTAGTTCCTCTTTTGATAAATTTATGTATTTTTTAGCCATATTGTTTATTCGTTAAGTAAATCATCCACGCTCACTTCCAGAGCGTCAGCAATACTTTTGAGTGTATCGGCCATGGGGTTGGACGTATCTCCGCTTTCCAGTTTTACTATTGTATGAAAAGCCACATCAGCCTTTTTAGCCAGTCTGTCTTGAGAAAGTCCTTTTTCTTTTCGGTATTTTCTGACTTTCCTGCTAACGATGGCCAATTCTTTTTTTGGGTTATTCATAATAATAGATTTATAAAGGCTTATATACTATAGCTTTAGTATATAAATTCATTATTGTATTGTCAATTTTTGGGAGATAAAAAAAGACCGCAAATTTCAGTCTGTCTTAAAAAACGTTAATCCATCTTAAATTTAATACAGATTAACGTTTTTGCTAATCATCAAATTTTTCAAAACAATAGTGTAACGCGGGGTGGGGTAAAAATCACATCGTCGCGTATTCCCTCAAGTCAGGGATATAAATATAATCTTTGCTGTTCAGAATAATGGTTCTAACATCCTCCACGATACGGAACCATGAGTGAACCTGTGTGGCGATCCGCTTGCCGGCAGGCGGACACACATACACTCAGTCAAAAGACAGCTATGAAAAAAGTGACTAGTTTTTGTACCGGTTCTTTAGTTATCGGCACCAACGCAACGCGGCAAGCCCCAATGTTTGTCACAGAGGTACACCGTCGCAAGCATGGTGCGGCTTGACAAGCAGTCGCTAATCAGGCAAATTTTATTATTAATAATTTAGATAACAAGAGAATTTGTGGAATCGGGAATTATCTCAAATCTTATCGACTACTATCGCGACCATCCGAGGTATAGCAAGGAAAACCTGTGGGCTTGGCGGGAGTTTTTTGGCGGTGGTTATCGACCGACCGACTTGGAGATGGGCTGGTTTGTTGAGTGGTATCTGTTCGAGTTCCGGCTGAAGAACGGCAACAGCGTTCTCGAGGAGCATGTGCAGAACAATCCTTGGCGCGAGTCCGAGCAAATGCTGAATTTATATCGGAACTTGGCAGACGCTAAATTTGGCCTGTATGAGGTTCTGAGGGTGGATCTCGGTGAAGGATTGCGTCTTAGAAACGTGCAGAATGCGGAGGAGGTAGAGGTCAAGGAGTGTTCCGCCACGTATCAGACCAAAGACGGAATGCTGGTGCTGGCACGTATTGCTCAAGTAGGGGATCACAACGAAATCGTGGGTTCGGATACTCCCATGCTAGATACACGGATCGGTTCGGGGTTACGTGATTATCTCAGGCAGACGACGGATACACTAACCATGCGAAATATACTGCAGATGTCGCAAGATGCAGCTTCCTCTTCGGAGCTTGGTGAGTCAGCCCTAAATGAAACCTTGTATAACGAAATGAGCCGGGCGATTGACCCAGCTAAGACTAAGAACAATTTTACCGTCGCGCTACGAGATTTAGAGTTGGAGCGGCTGGTTGATGTGGGGAAAGTTCAGGAGTGGATTGAGCGTAGCACTTTTGAAGATAGTTTTACTCCTCTCGCCATGCTATTAGGTTTGGTCTCGTCAGATATCGAATTGAAAAAACTTAATCGTCTGATCGAAGTCATGAATGACTTTATGAACGTCACACCTCGTGAGTCGCTGGGCGGAAAAAGTCCGCAAGAAATGGTTCAGAGTAATCCCGACCATCAATCGGATATCATGACCGACCAGATGTTGTTCGGCATAAATTGTTGCGGCGACGAGATGGATGAGGCCTTCGGCTATATGCAGAATCGCCAGTTCCGGAAGTCCGCCAGGGTTTACTGTAAGGTTTTTGAGCAGTTGCTCAAGCACCGAACTACGCTGTACGAGATATATCGACTCTATGCCAACAAGGCCACGGCGCACTACTATTGCGGGGAGCATACGCTCGGCGATGCCATGCTCGGGATCGCGTTGCAGCTTAATCCGAAATACGATTTTGCGCTTGATTTAGCCGTTAAGGTAAATATTAGCCCCGATGAACTTCAGGCAAACATTGTCCGTTACTCTTCCCGGAAACCACCGAAGAGTATCGAGCGCGACGCAGGCTATAGGTATTATAAGTATCTGCGGAAGTTTGGCATTAATTTCTCTACAACCAAATTGACCAAGACACCACGCACCAACATCGTGTTATAATTAATACAGATGACATTAAAGTGGCATGAAACATTTTAAGCAATCGGCGCAAACTGAAAACGGTGAGATTAACAAAATGACCGGATCGGAAATTAAACGACATTTAGGATTCAGAAAGATTTTATTGATCTTTCTTATAATATTGATCGCCGCCGCGGTCATGGTTTATACTGCGAAAATTTATTTGAATAAATTGGCCATATCGAGCCAACCCAGATACGAGCAGATTTGTTTATTGCTTGCAGGTAAAGAAGTTTTTGGTCAAACCAGGCAGGGTCAAGAAATAGACTGTGTTTCCAATATTTTTCTAACCTCGGATGGATTGAAAGGATGTAATCGCGACGATGACTGTCGGGGTGTTTGCGTTAGGTTTATACCGGCCAGCGATGTTGACTATGGTTATGGTTTGGGAATGACTGGTCCTTCCTTCAGTGGTTCGTGTTCAGAGGGAATAAGGCTCTTACCTAAATTTCGTATTCGATTTTAGATCGAGATTAGATTTTATTGATTAAAATTTAGCAGTGATCGTTAATCGCGTTACATAAAACAAAAGGACGACCTTCGTGCAAAAGTCGTCCTTTATGATTTATTTTAAGATCCCCATCCTCTCTAAAACCTGTCGAGGAGTGTATTTATACGGATGGATTTTTTTTAAGGCCTTTAGCGCCTGGCGTTTGGTGATGAAACCAACTGTGACCTCACGCGACAGTCGCGTGCTATCTGGATGAAAGCCGAGCAGTCGTTTGGCATCTCGTTCAGTCGAGCGGGCAAACAGGCAAGAGTTAGAATTGGACTCAATAAAATCTTCTCCCTTAGGTGCTGTCCAGCCGACCGAGTGTAGAATTCGTTTCGTGTCAGTGCTGGTCATCTGCAGAAGGAACGGCAAATGAAACACATGAACCGGTGAAGCTTGGGGGGTTGGTCGCAAGGTTCTGACACCAGAAACACGATATGCACCGCCCCGCTGAGCCGCGCTTAGATTAGTCCATTCGTTAATGCCCAGAACGATCGCTGGAATATCACGCTTAATCGCTTCTGCATAATACGCTCTAATAACCATACGACGGCAGAGCTGACAGGATCTAACGAACGTCGGAGAATGTTTACACCGCACGGAATAATGTTGGCGACCCTCAGTATAGGCGGCGATGAATTTTTCTTTGGTCTGCAAAGTAAAAGGCAACTCATACAACGCCGCCATCTTTTTGTAAGACTCTCTATCAATGCGCCGAATATATGGTCGGATATCGATTAATTCAAAATCCACTCCCAGTCGTTTGGCGATCATTCGTGCTCGGGGAATGGTGGTTTTCGGCAGATAACCAAGGTTAAAGGTGAAGGCCAGAGGTCGAAAACCCATTTTTTTGATTGTGGCCAGTGTCGCGGTGCTGTCTTTGCCGCCGGAGATGCCAACCATAACGTCATATTTTTGTTCAGCTCGATTTTTGAAGCTGTGCAGGAAGCGAAGCTCGTCTTTAAGATGTTTCGGATCAAAATATTTTAGGTAGGCGCTGCAGATTTGGCAGTAACCATCGTTGCCGATTTTAATGGCCGGATTCCGAGCGGTGTTGACGCAGTGTTGGCACATCTGATATTCCCGCTGAATAGCTTGAATAATTTTTTGTGCGATCTCGAGAATATCATACTTCGTCGTATCAATAACCAGATTGGCGATTTTTTTAATGGCGCGCGTGCGGTACAGAGCCTGTTCATTTTTTAATTCAGCCGCGGCCTGTTTTTTATTGTAGGCGCGATTTTCCACCAGTCGTTTGATTAAAGTGGCCGTATCAGCGGTGAGATAAATCAAAAAATCATTATGCAATCGACAATATGTAGCGTTGTCGTAGCCGCGCAATCCGGAAAAGATAATGGTTCGTTTGGCTGACTGTTCAAGATAGCGATGATGCAATGCTCGAGCGATAAAGTCAGATGAATAAGTTTCGCTGACAAGACGATAAATTTCTACAGCTCGTTCGCGAGAAACGGAGGTAGGTTTATGGGTCGATAGCCGGCCAAGCTTATTTAACAAAGTTTTTTCATTGGGTAGATAGGACAAGGCAGCAATTGGATAGATCACCGCGGTAGAAGATTCAATCAGAACCGCTCGAATGTGACGGCTGATTTCTTTGGCTAGAGTAGATTTTCCGCTACCCGGTTCGCCGAGTAAGACAATTCGTGGCATAAATCGCACATCGGAGTTAAGAGTGTATTTTTATCGTAACAGTTAATCACGTCAAGATGCTACAAAAGACTTTTTAACGATAGCACTCAAGCCGGGTGAGGTCGAAATATTAAAGTCAGATTTTATCAGTCGGCCTTGGTCGAAGTCGCCTTTTTAACTTATCGGGCTACCATAGCAGTGATAGAATGTCAGACCTGGCCTCGCTAAATAAGAACTATGATAGAATTATTTTGTTGGAAGTTTTTAATTTTTTCTATGAAATTTACTCATGTCTTTAAACTAATCATCGCCATCGTTGTTTCTGAGCTGGCCGGTGTTGTCGGTTCGATTTTCACGATGCCAGCTATTGATAATTGGTATGCGGGGATCGTTAAACCGGCTTTAAATCCGCCGGCCTGGGTGTTTGGTCCGGTCTGGACGACATTGTTTGTTTTCATGGGTATCGCTGCTTTTCTTGTCTGGAAAAAAGGATTGGAGCACCGGGAAGTAAAAATCGCCCTAGGCGTATTTCTCGGCCAACTAGTACTAAATACACTTTGGTCAATTATTTTTTTCGGTCTGCATAGTCCGGGTGGCGCATTGATTGAGATAGTTTTTCTCTGGCTGGCCATCCTCGTCACTATTATTATCTTTGCCAAAATCTCTAAGTTAGCCGCCTGGTTTCTTGTTCCATATATTCTTTGGGTCAGTTTCGCGATGTATTTAAACTACGCTATTTATATGCTTAATTAATTTTTTGATTTTTAGGAATTCAGACTTTAATAATATGCGTTATATTTCTGCTATTCAGGGCACGGCCATTGCTTTTTTGATTTTTTAGCGGCCATTTGGTTATTGCCAGGAATTAAATTGCCGGAAGGAGCCGAAACATTATTGATACCAGCGCATCAAACCCCAATGCTTGGCATTGGGGTGCGCTGTCGCTAACCATGGCGTGGCTTGACGCGGCAATGAAAATATGAGATGGTCATTTTATGAAAATCAGAATTGTTACAACTAACTGGCATTATTACCGCCCAATGACGATGTTCGCTGAGCGGTAGGTTAGATTTGCCTAAAATGTAATCTGACGCCCGGCGAAGATCGTCGGGCTTTTTGGTTCCTTAAAAAAGGAGTGGAAATGAGTACGATTCTTAACAGTCATGAAATTGAGCAGCTCGATCAATGGGCTGAACGTCTGGCCGATCTGACGCGGATCGCCTGGACCGGGGCGGATCAGCGGTGTTATTTTCCGTATCAGCCGTTGATTACTGCTGAATTCTGGCAAACAGTGGTGGCTGATGACTGGCACAACGATCGTATGCATTCTTGGGCGATGTTGCATGGTGGACAGCTGGTGGCGCATGCCGCACTGGTTGGCAAGAATGGCTATTGGGAGTTAGGCCGCTGGGTAGCTTTACCAGATGCACCACACGGAGCAGTGACTCAGCTTTGTGGTGCGGCGCTTAAGTTTATTCATCAGCATAATTTGTCAGTACAGGTTGAGTGCACCCAAGCTCATACTTCCTCGCAATTTATTTGCGAACAGCTTGGTTTTCGATTCGCTGGTATTGGAATTTTGACCAAGCTTGATGGCATTTTTTGGGACATCATTTATTTTGACAACCTAAAGTTGCCGCCTTTTGAACCTTGCGCTGGTTTGCTCGGCAATCCGCAGGGACAAAAGTTGCTGTATCAGCCAGAGTATCGTGAGCGCTTAGCAGAAATTTCGACTATGATTACTACCGTCCGAGGTGGTGGTCTGCCGCCAACTCTTTTCCACACCTTACCGCATTTGGTCGAGCCGATTCGATGCATCATCGAACTTAATCGATGATAAACGGCTAGCCGGTTGCCGTCCTTATGGACGGTAACCGGTGCCATTTTTATCCGAGTTAATAAAATTTTATGGATTTAACACCAACCGAAAAATTACTTATCAATTTATTAGAAATTCCATCTGTCTCCGGACAAGAGACAGCCTTGGCTGAGTTTTTGGTTGAGCAATTGTCCGTATCATTCGAGGTTGAACGTCTGCCAGTTGGCGAGGGTCGGTTTAATGTTTTAGCTAAGTCCGGTTCACCCAAGACCTTACTAGTTGCTCACATTGATACTGTAGTTGGAGAGTTAGAAATTAAGGTTGAACCCGATCGTATTTGCGGTCGCGGTAGTTGTGATAACAAAGGTTCAGCGGCCGCCATGATTACAGCCGGATTAAAAACATTGGCCGCAAATCAAACTGATTTTGGTTTATTGTTTACAGTTGGTGAAGAGACTGATTGTGACGGAGCAGTGGCTGCTGTGGAATTTTTAAAGAAAAATCGACTGACTCCAGAATCGGTGGTGATCGGAGAACCGACTGGCTTGCAGATTGCCACAGCACAGAAAGGTATTTTGGCAGCGACGATATCTTGTGTCGGAACCAGAGCTCACTCCAGTTTGTCAGAATGTGATTCAGCCACGGAAAAATTGACTCGGCTGTTGAATCAATTGATTGAGATGTGTCCGGCCGGTACATCATTTAACATTGGAAAATTAATCGGTGGAGAAGCAGACAATATCGTAGCTGATCAGGCTGAGGCCAGAGTTTCCTGGCGTTCATCTGATCCGGCTATCAAATCAAAAATTGAGCGAATTATCGCTGTCAGCAATATTGACTGTCAGGTTGATTTTAAACTTGATCTGCCACCGGTTGACCGGACGCGTCCGGATTTCAGCAAAAATGAAGTTGCATTTTTTTCTGAAATGTTTTTCTTTGAGAATAGCTTGTTGTGCGGTCCGGGTGACATCCGAAACGCTCACACCGAACATGAGTTTGTTTTACGAACCGAGTTGAATGCGGCCGTGGAGACCTATGTGGCTTTTATCAACCAATCAAAATCAGTTTGATTGCCAAAAGATAAACCGATTGCTAATCTCGGTTAGTTCTTTTAATTAAATCAGGAGAACGACAATGACAATTAGATTAGCTGAGCCGGCAGATGTAGTTCAGTTGCTGCAATTATATCGTCAACTATCGACTCGTTATATCTGGAATCCATCGGCGGTGATCGCCGCGCTTCATCATCCGACGACAAATATTTACGTCTATGTAGATGATCTGGGAACTATACTGGGAACAGCCACGCTTTCAACGCGGGCGGTGCCGTGTTATGGTTTGGTCGGTTACGTGGACGATGTGGTAGTCGATCGAGCTGTCCAGAGGCAGGGGATTGCCCGACAGTTAATGGTTCATTTGCATGAACAAGCGCGGCAACTGGATTGTCGTTGTTTGGAACTAACTTCGCATGACCAGCGTTCGGCGGCGATCAAGTTGTATGAACAGCTGGGTTACGAGCGACGTGAGACCAATGCTTATCGCTTGTTGCTCGGTAATTGAGTCTAAACTCCGGCGATAGACCCCATAAAGAGGGTCTAT
The DNA here is from genome assembly GCA_018813785.1 of Patescibacteria group bacterium. GTDB lineage: Bacteria > Patescibacteriota > Patescibacteriia > SG8-24 > SG8-24 > JAHJAU01. The sequence continues at coordinate 8,514 of JAHJAU010000065.1, forward strand.
TTTTATCCCCAGTTACTTAGTGTTGACAATACACTAAGTAAGATATAGACTATGAATGAAGGGGAGTCTAACCCCATAACTTCCGCCTTTATGCCGGATCTACTAAGCGTTAATACAACTTTTTTTACCATCGTCGGTTATCCGATGAGTTATATCGAATTTTTTGGAACCGTCCTCAATTTGTTATGTGTTTGGCTGGTTGCCAAAAATAAAATTTGGAATTGGCCCATTGGTATCGCTGCTGTGGTTTTGTTTTTTCTGCTCTTTTACGAAATTAGACTTTATTCCGATATGGTGGAGCAAGCGTATTTTTTCGTCACAGGATTCTGGGGTTGGTATATCTGGAGTCGACGCAAGAAAAATCGAGATAGCAATAAAGAAGGTCAATTACAAATAACCGCTGGGCGATCGTTAGAGCTGGGCTTGGCGGCCGGAGCAGTTCTAATCGGCACGATTACCCTCGGAATGTTGATGACGCGTATTCATCTTTTGTTACCGACATATTTCTTAGCTCCAGCTGATTATCCATACCTTGATGCGCTGACGACGGTTATGAGTTTTGTGGCGACGGTCTTAATGGTTCGACGCAAAGTGGCTTGTTGGTATCTTTGGATCTCGGTGGATTTCATTGGCATCTGGTTGTATTGGGTAAAAGGCGTGAAATTTATCTCGGTTGAATATGTGTTTTTCTTGGTGCTGGCGTCATACGGTTTATATAAATGGCATTTAAGTCTTAAACAACGAGAGACTTATGAAAAAGTTTCAGATCGGAGTGGTGTGCGGGAAGTTTTACCCACCCCATCGCGGACATAAATATCTTATTGATACGGCGACCAATCAGGCTGAACGGGTCGTGGTGTTGGTAACCGACACGCCTAGGCTGACGATTCCGGCTAAAACACGAGCCGATTGGCTGCAAGAGATTCATCCGTACGTCGATGTGCAGATTATTCCGGATATTTGTCGTGATAATGATTCGCCGGCCTGGGCCAAACACACCATCAAGTTTCTCGGTTATAAACCAGACGCGGTTTTTACTTCCGAAGATTATGGCGAGCCCTGGGCGAAATATTTAGGTTGCGCGCACGTTTGTGTTGATCAAGTGCGGCAAACCTGGCCAATTTCCGGCACTAAGGTTCGAGCTAATCCATTGGCTGCCTGGGAATATTTGGAGCCACCGGTCAGGGCTCATTACGCCAAACGGATCTGCGTATTAGGAGCCGAATCGACCGGCACGACTACATTGGCGCGTTCTTTGGCTGAGCATTACAATACAACTTGGGTGCCAGAGTATGGTCGATTTTTTTCTGAAGGTAAATACACTGCACCGGGAGTTGAGTGGCACAGCGCCGAATTTGTTCACATTGCAGAGCAGCAGGCTCGACTTGAGGATTGGCTGGCGCGTTCAGCTAATCGTGTTCTGATTTGTGACACTGATCCTTTCGCCACCAGCATTTGGCACGAGCGGTATCTGAGTGAACCTTCACCGGAAGTTGTCGCTCTGGCCGCAGCCCGGCATTATGATTTATATATTCTGACCGGCGATGAAATTCCCTTTGTTCAGGATGGTTTACGTGATGGTGAACACGTTCGTCATCAGATGCACTGTCGGTTTGAACGAGCTTTGTGTGAGACCAATCGACCTTATATCAAGGTTATCGGCACGCGTAATATGCGATTAAAGGAAGCGATTAAAGTAATTGATTCAATAATATGGCCAGAAAAAAACC
>JAHJAU010000066.1 GCA_018813785.1 Patescibacteria group bacterium
GTCGCTGGACTGGCCTATGGACTGGTCGCTGGACTGGGCTATGGACTGGGCGCTGGACTGGGCTATGGACTGGGCGCTGGACTGGGCGCTGGACTGGCTCCGCTTCTGCCGGTAGCACTCATTCTGATCCCACTGCTGGTTTTACTCATCAACTTTGCTCTAAGGCGAACAGATCAGAAAAATCCGGCGGTCGTCACCAGTTGAGACGACTAAATTACAATCAATCATAGCTTCTACTCAGGATCGTCCAACCAGGCGATTCTTTTTTATTCTCCATCACTACTTTTTAAGTGATGTGTAAGATTAAACCTATCGGTAATTGATTGGCTGAGTCAGCGTAAATTTTTTTTGTTGTTAAGATCGGTAGTTTTTCTTTGGCCAGATTTTCGAGTTGATCAAGTTGAGCTGGTAAAGCTTCCAGATACAACGATCGGGGCCGGATCGAAGAATGAGGCCGAGCGGCTAATTGTTCGAATAACTGTCGATAGAGATCAAGTCCATCAACACCGCCATCGAGCGCCAGGTGAGGTTCAAAATCCCGAACATCAGGAGCCAGCTGAGACATATCAGTCGTTGGAATATATGGCAGGTTGGCGAAAATCACTGCACGGCGATCCGTTATCAACAGCTTCAGATCAGCTGGCAAAGTTTGCCGGTCGGGCAACAGATCACACGTCAAAAATTGAACTTTATTAATAGCGGTCAGAAGCTCGGCATTAGTTCGGGCTACCGTTAACGCTTCAACCGAACTGTCAGTGGCAATAACCGTAGTCAGCGGCAGTTCCAAGGCGATCGAAATCGCGGCACAGCCACTACCGGTTCCAACATCAATTATTATTGTATCTTGATCGCGCTGATCAGTGATTAATTTGGTCACGATAATTTCAGTTGCCGGTCGGGGCACCAGCACGTCGGGAGTGACGATAAATTTTCGTCCTAAAAAATACGCCGTTCCAAGAAGATAAGCCAGCGGTTCGTGCCTAAGACGACGCTCGATCAAATTGTTTAAGTGATTTGTCTCTGTGGTATTTAAAATAAAGTCCTTTCGTTGGATTTGATCGCGTGTCCGGCCAGTCACAAAAGTCAGCAATTCAGCCGCTTCCTGTTCCGCCAGCACACCCTCACAGATATGCATGCGGAGTCGTTCGATGGTGGTTTGCAGAATCGATTCCATGCTGTTGGCTTTTTAAATCGTTATTTTTTTAAAAAATTATCTTCGGCTAAATTTTGATAAACAAATTATGCCAAAGAAAATGGTGGCCTGAGGCCACCGTATTTACTTCTAGGCCGTGGTTAGAGCTGTTCGGTGTTGCCTGAGCCAATCATCAGCTTTGGTGATATCTTCCGGAAATCCAATGGGCAACCAGGCCACAGCTTCGACAACACGTATTTGTCGATCGTGTGCCATGACACCGATCGTTTGTGGTAGACCAAACTCTGAACCGTTACCGATTGGTACCAAGTCGTAATTCAAGAAATCACGATCGAGAATATAAGCGCCAATATTGATAATGCCAGACGTGACGTCTTGCGGCCTATCTTCACTGGCACCGGATAAATAACCGTCCGAGCTGACTGACAGCAAACCAAAGCGACCATTATTTTCGACTCGCATTCCGAGAATCGATAGGTCGTGTTCAGCCAAGCGCTCTAAATCGCTTCGTAGATACAGATCATCGCCATTTAGTATCAGAAACCGTTCGTCTAGCAGGGGAGCGGCCACGTGAACTACATGACCCGTGCCTTTGAGTTCCGTTTGTTCGACATACTTGATATGTCGGCCACCCCACTCCTGACCAAAATAGTCGATTATCTGTTCTTTGAAATAGCCAACGACGATGAGAACTTCTTCGACAGATGTTGGTAGTGCCTCGAGCGTCCAAGCTAGAATTGGGCGGCCACCTACTTCGACCATAGGTTTCGGTCGATCATTAGTCAGAGGTTGGAGTCGTTTACCCAGACCGGCAGCCATAAGGACTGCTTGCCGCGGCGATGTTGGCTTGATTGATGAATGGTTACTCATAATTTACTCCTGCGACAAAGGACGATCGCAGTGCACTTATCACGGGGTCGAGGTCACCGTCAAGTACCTCTCTAATATTATGCCAGGATTTTTTAATTCGATGGTCAGTGATGCGATCTTGCGGAAAGTTATAAGTCCGGATTTTTTCTGAGCGATCACCGGTGCCGATTTGTCCACGTCGAAGACTTTCCTCAGCTGAACGGCGCTTTTCTTCTTCCAAAGCCAATAATCTAGCGCGTAAAATACCCATTGCCCGTTCTTTATTTTGGGCTTGCGAACGCTCGTCCTGACATTGCACCACTTGTCCGGTGGGTAGGTGGGTGATGCGCACCGCTGAGTAAGTGGTCTGAACACTTTGACCGCCATGACCACCGGATAAAAAAGTATCAACCCGCAAATCCTTTGGTTCAATTTTAATATCAACGTCTTCGGCTTCCGGTAAAACAGCCACGGTGGCGGCGGAGGTATGAATACGTCCAGCTTTTTCAGTTTCCGGTACACGCTGGACACGATGAACTCCACTTTCGTATTTCAACTGACGATAAGCGTTAGTTCCTTCAATTTTTATGACCGCTTCTTTAACGCCACCCAGCTCATTCCGGCTGGAGGAAACTAAACTAGTTTTCCAGCCCTTGAGTTCCGCATAGCGTTGATACATGCGATATAAATCAGCCGCAAATAAGCCAGCTTCGTCTCCACCAGTTCCAGCCCGAATTTCGACGTAAACATTTTTACTATCGAGCGTCTCGGGTGGAACCAGTTCAGCCAATAACTCAATTTCAAGGTTTTCTAGTTCTCCAGCCAGTCGTTCTTCTTCTTGTCCGGCCAGAGTTTTCATTTCTTCATCTTCCGATTCGATGGCAGTTAATCGTGCCTCATCGAGCGCGGTTTTGGTTTTTTCGTAGCATCCGGCGATATTTAAACATTCTTTGGCGGCGGCGTATTCTCGATTCAACTCTTCAAGTTTTTTTGGCTTCGACAAAACTGCCGGGTCAGACAGCTGTGCTTCAAGCTCTGTTTGTCGGCTACGTTTCTTTAAAATTTCTTCATTGATGTTCATACAAAAACGCGGCTGACGCCACAGGCGACATTCCCGCCTCGTACGTCAAACCGCGCTCGGTTGATACTGTTACTTACCCTTCTTTTCGTCTTTCTTGGAGATTGCCGGCTTTTTGCGGGCCACCTTCTTGTCACGTTTGGCTTTTACTTTGTCTTCAGACTTTAAAGCCGCACGCTCTTTGAATTTTTCGACGCGTCGCGCTGTGTCGACCAGCTTCTGTTTACCGGTGTAGAAAGGATGACAGTTTGAGCAGAGCTCAACATTAATCTCCTTAACCGTAGCGCCGACCGTGAAGGAATTGCCACACGCACAGGCAACCTGAGCTTCGGGATAATAAGTAGGATGAATATCTTTCTTCATAAGTTGAGAATACGTCTCTTTTGACGAGAGGAGATTAGCATCTAGCGCGCCATTATGCAAGTCTCAGTGTTCGGAGCTAGCCAGTTATCCAGATTGCTGATTGTTGGTTGATGCGGCAGGCTGAATCAGTGTTCTTTATAAAATTGTTTCAAAACCATTCGACATTTTACCCGGAGGATCAGTTAGATGGAAAAGATACTGGATCAGCTCATCATCGAAGCAGGACAGGTTGACCGGGAGGTGGCGTTACAGATCGGTATAAAGATTCTCAGTGAAGGGTTGCCATTGCCAGCCAGCCTATCAGAGTTGCCACTGACAATTGATGAAATATCAGCCATCGATTTATTCACCAGGGCCATCAACAATGTCCGGGAAAGATGTAGCTTGGATTCGATCATGATTTCACCCTATCGTTTGCACATCATATCGGATTATAGTTATGAGCAGTTTTTAGGTAAGTCAGATGGTTTTGAAATGATGGGGCAAGTTTTTATGCCGGAGCGATTGAGGTGTAAAGCCGAGCGTTTGGCTTACGTCTTATCGCATGAGGTATCCCATTTAACAGCCTATATGTCTGCCCGGATCGAATTATCAGACTCTGAAAACGAGGAAGATAAGATAATCATATCTGAGGCACGTCAGTTACGCACTGGTTTACAGCGTCTGAATTCAGATCGTTTAGAGTTTGTCGGGCTGAATGAAGCCACGACTGAATATCTGGCCTTTTTGTTGCGACGTGAGGCAGCCAAAACTTCGGGTCAGTTCGGTTTAGACTGCGCTCAAACCAGCGATCGAATTATGGCGTACGTTGGTATAGCTTCGCTGATCATTCAGCTAACTCGCCGGTTGGTTGCGAGCGGCTGTCGACCCGATTGGCTCACTGTTCCTGATGTTTGGCGAACTATCCTCGTTGATTATTGGACAGGCAGTGATGTCTTTTTGACTACACTGGCGGCCAATAATCTGCCCCTCTGGGAAGATTTACGCACCCTGGGAACCGACCATGATGATGCTGTGCGTGTAGCCGTAGCGCATGGATTTTCATCCAATGCCAATGGTTAAGCCAAAATATGATGCTCCTAGCCGAGCATCTTTTATTTTTGGGAAAGTCAGATTAGCCTTACCCTCTTGTCAAATTAGATAAAACCCGGTATTCTATTCGCGCATCTCAATAAAAGATGCGGTTATAAGAATTTAAATCTCACATACGCTGACGGACGGTTAGGTCCCTGTTCGGTAGTTAATCTCCGAACCATCAAGCGTAGAGGTCAAAGGGCTAATTTATGTTACAAATTCCAACACTCCTGGAGATGCTCCGGGCTGGGGTGCATTTCGGCCACAAAACGGCTCGTCGGCACCCAAAAATGGAACCGTTCATCTTTGGTGAAAGAAGCGGTGTCCATATCATTGACCTGGATAAAACCATGTCCATGATTCGAAAGAC
>JAHJAU010000067.1 GCA_018813785.1 Patescibacteria group bacterium
GACATCAACTAAAAGAACTGGCCGCATATTCCCTACCACTCGATTATTGATCAACTTAAAAAGGGTCGTCCTGACCCTTTTTTGTGCGCTGAAATTATTTATTTTTTAAGCTTCCAAAAATGAGGATAGTGTCCCCTTCCAATATTCCAGCTCGTAATCTAATTCTTTCTCATCAACTCCAGCCTCTATCACCGACCAACCCTCCTCCAAAACACGAACGCGATCAATAATACTCTCCGACCACTTATCACTAAAAGCAGCCATCTTTCCTAGCTCTTTGATCTTTCCCTCCAACACCTGAGCTCGTTGCTTAAACTCTTGAACTAGCTGTTTATATTCAGCACTGCGACTGGTCATGATAAGCCCTTCAATTTCTTGTCGAGCCTGATCACAGGCAGTCAATAATGCCTGAGAGATAGCAAATTTTTCTTCCGGAGAAAAGTATCTCTCAAAAGGAGTTGGTGTGGTCAACTGATCAACTGGTCGAATTCGATTTAAGTAATTTATCTTGCCGCCATCAGATAAAAACTTTTCAAACTTCTGTCGAATACCCAAGTCAAGATTCTCCAAAAGAAAAGACTCTTCAGATGAATGACCGTAACGATTATACATCTCTTGATAGGCCTGTCGCTCAGGCCACGACTCATGACCCAGCTGAGTGATATTCAGTCGTATCTCCTCGTAAGGAGTTTTTGGTTTCGATTCAAACTCAACTAATTTTCGTTCAAAATAGGTCCGTCGAACCGGGTCAAAGCCGGGCGGTAACTTATCTAAAGCTAACCGAAAGAGCTGCAAAGTATAGGAATGAGGATGACGAATAACATTTGTTGACATTGCTTTCAAGATAAGACCATCAATAATGGCTTAATTATAGCTAAAAAAGACGAAAGCAGAAAGCCGCTAGCTGGGATAAGTCAAACCTGCTACTAACCCCGAACGGTAATTACTCACCCCTTGCAAAACTGACCTACTTTATATATACTGCTCTCGCTAATAAACTCGGCCGGTTTGCGTATCAGGTCGAGGCTTCAATGAATGATCGTCGAGGCTAAAACAACGCAATATGGTGAACGACATTATTATCACCAAGGAAGACACAAAAACCAGGCCAGCGGGCCCGGATTTTAAAACTCTAATGGATGACCGAACCTACCTGAACATCCCCAAGGCGGGTGATGTAATCAAGGGCCAGGTCATTGCTATCGGCAAGAACGAGGTTCGCATCGACATTGATAATTATCGCACTGGTGTAGTGCGCGGTCGGGAAATTCTTGATCCGTCACGTGAATTCTCAGATATTAATCTGGGTGATGAAATCGAAGCCACTGTCCTGGATTTGGAAAACGAAAACGGTGACGTCGAATTATCATTCCGTTTCGCCGGACATCGCAAGGCTTGGGACAAGCTGGCGGAATTATTCCGCATCGGCGAACCGGTCGAGGCCAAAGTTACTGAAGCCAGCAAAGGTGGTCTGTTAGTACGATTGAATCACATCGCTGGCTTTCTCCCAGTTTCTCAGCTGGCTCCAGAAAATTACCCACGCGTTACTGGCGGTGACAAAGGTAAAATCCTGGAAAAACTAAAAAAATTCATCGGTAAAAACATTGAAGTGCGGGTTCTGGACGTTAATGAAACTGAAGAAAAATTAATTGTTTCAGAAAAAGCAGTTTGGGAAGAAAAGCAACGTTCGGTTATTTCTAAATATAAAATTGGTGACATTGTCGAAGGTGAGGTCAATGCTTTGGCGGAATTCGGTGCCTTTGTAAAATTTGATATTCTGGAGGGTCTGGTTCACATCTCAGAAATCGCCTGGCAACGCATTGATCACCCCAAAAATCTCCTGAAGGTTGGTCAAACTGTGCGGGCAGAGATCATCGGCATCGAAGGCTCAAAGATTTTCCTCTCCATGAAAAAGCTGATTCATGATCCATGGCAGTCAGTCGGTGAGCGTTATCGAGTTGGTCAAAAAGTTAAAGGCACGGTGCTTAAGGTGAATCCATTTGGATTCTTTGTGGAACTGGATCCGGAAATCCATGGGTTGGCCCATATCTCTGAACTATCACATAAACCGACGGAAAATCCGCATGAGCTAGCCAAACCAAACGATGTGCTGGAATTTATGGTGGTATCGATCGAACCAGAGCAACATCGTCTGGGCTTGTCTCTGAAAGCGCTAGAAGATGAACCGGAAGATATTAAGAAAGAAAAAAAGGATAAAGCTACCTCCGGTGAAGAGTCGGCGACAGAAACAGAAAAGCCGGCGACAGAAACAACGCCCGAGGTGCCTGAAACAACTACAGTCGCGCCAGAAAAGACAGAAGAATAGCAACTTGCTTTGATCGCTAGGACAAAAGACTCCTTACTTAATCGGGGTCTTTTGTTTTAATCAGCTTTAAAGGCGTGACATCACCATCTTGACATAGGATCAATTTAATGCTATTGTTTAGTGTTCCAAAAAAGGAATATTAGCAATATCTAAATATGACAGTTTACTGTGCTGTTCCCGAGCGAAGCTTATCGGGAAGTCAAATCACTTCGGGGGCAAATCCCTGTCTCGCAGTTAAAAATCTGGACAGCAGTGTTCCCAAAACCAGCATTGAGTCGGTGGTGGTCGGACAAGTCAGCGATTTTCAACTGGCAGCCACTGAGTATGGTGCTGATGCCTGCTATAGTTACTATGTCGTCGGCTACTGCCCCAGATATAATGGTGAAAAAGTAGACTTAGAAGACGGTCGGCCAGTGGCCTATGTTCCAGCTCATGCGCACACCGTCGAGCAGGCGCTACAAAATCTACGGATGCTCGACGAGGCTTAGATCCACCCCAGACCAAAATGACCCCGCTCCTGGGGTTATTTTAATTGAAAAAAATCTGAGTCGAAAATTTTCAATATCAATTATCAAATGATCACGAAGCTAAGCCTCAAAAACTTGGTACAAATGCTGATATCTTAACTTAATTTAAGCGAGCCGATCGGATGTTTAACGTCAATTTTGTGTTGACTTTAGACCAAGCCTTTGGCCAGCTCTTCCCTTGACCTTAAACGACCGTTATACTATCAATAATTACTTAAGGTTTAGAATCAGTCTGGGATGACCGGGCGGAAACCGATTCCTTTATCTGCTTCGTTCGTCGGTAACGGATGGTGCCACCTGTCGCTGAAATTTTTTATGAAAAATGCAACCAAATATATAACCAAAAATCTAGTTATCTCTATCGTAGTTTTTCTGATTATTGCGGCTATTTTAAGTACCTACAGCCTCTCAAACAGCGAGCCGGAAAAAATTCAGGTTAGTCAATTAATTACGCAAATTAATGAGGGTCAAGTAAAAACGGTTGTAGTAAAAGGTGATGTACTGGAAATCGAACTAATTAATGGTGCTAAACAAAAAACCGAAAAGGAGTCGGGTGAATCGCTCTCTACTTTATTGTCCAACTATGAAATCACGCCGGAAAAAATGGCCGAAATCGAAGTAGATATTCAAGGGCAGTCTGGTTTGGGTTACTGGCTTAGAGTGCTACTGCCATTTCTGTTGCCGTTCGCCCTGATCGCTTTCTTCATCTGGATCATGATGCGTCAGGTGCAGGGCGCCAATAATCGAGCCATGACATTCGGCTCGTCATCGGCGCGCGAAATACCAAAAAACTCTAAAGACAAAGTGACCTTTAAAGATGTGGCCGGTGTTAAAGAGGCCAAAGAAGAACTGATGGAAGTTGTGGAATTCCTAAAGAGCCCAAAAAAATTCATTAATCTTGGAGCGAAAATTCCAAAAGGTGTTTTGCTAATGGGTAGCCCCGGAACTGGTAAGACATTATTGGCGCGAGCAGTAGCTGGTGAGGCCAATGTACCGTTTTTCCATATTTCTGGTTCGGAATTTGTTGAAATGTTTGTTGGTGTGGGAGCGTCACGCGTGCGCGATCTTTTTAACAAGGCCAAAAAGAACGCGCCTTGTATTGTATTCATTGACGAAATTGACGCAGTGGGTCGACAGCGTGGCACTGGTTTGGGTGGCTCACATGATGAACGCGAACAAACCCTGAATCAAATTTTAGTGGAGATGGATGGTTTCGATCCAAATCAGGGAGTTATCGTCCTAGCTGCCACAAATCGACCAGACGTACTCGATCCAGCCCTCTTGCGTCCCGGGCGTTTCGATCGACGCGTGGTTTTGGATGAACCAGATATTAATGATCGCGAGGCCATACTGAAAATTCATGCGAGCGGCAAACCATTGGTGGCCGGTGTTGATTTACGTCGTATCGCTGAACGCACGCCGGGCTTCTCAGGTGCTGATCTGGCCAATCTAATGAATGAAGCAGCAATTCTAACCGCGCGCCGCAATAAAAAACTCATTAGCATAGATGAATTGTTCGAGAGCATCGAAAAAGTTTTGCTTGGACCAGAACGCAAGAGCTTTCTTTTGTCAGAGCATGAACGAGAGGTAACGGCTTATCATGAGGCTGGTCACGCCTTAGTGGCTCACTCCCTGCCTGACGCTGATCCAATTCACAAAATTTCCATTATCTCGCGTGGTCAGGCTGCTGGTTACACACTCAAACTACCGATTGAAGATCGCCGCATGCATCGCCGAATAGAATTCTTGGCCGACCTGGCTATGTCGCTGGGCGGTTATGTGGCTGAACAAGAAATTTTTGGCCAGGAAAATTTGACGACTGGCGCCTCATCCGATTTACGCCAGGCAACTCGTCTGGCCCGTAAATTGGTGACTGACTTTGGTATGTCAGAAAAATTAGGGCCGCGGACATATGGAGAAAAAGAAGAAATGGTTTTTCTGGGTAAAGAAATCCGTCATGAACGCGATTATAGTGAAAAAACTGCGGAAGTCATTGATAGCGAAATCAACAAGTTAATTGACGGTGCGAAAAAGACAGCTCAAGAAATTATTAAAACGCGCCAGGCTGATTTAGAAAAAATAGCTAAACTATTGCTGAAGAAAGAAACTATTGAGAAAGAGGAATTTGAGGAGCTGCTTGGTAAAAAAGGTTAAAGCCGATAATACTAGAAGAATGAACAAAGTCCGGCCACCGGCCGGGCTTTGACTTTTACTTATAGCCGCCAACACAAAAAAGTGGTAAATTATCAGTGACGCTTAATGATAAACTCAAGGAGGTATGACTACTAAACGTAACGCGCTACCGCTATATCGCCAGGTGCTCAGTGATGCCTGGAGGTTGACACTAACTCATAAACACCTCTGGATTTTTGGCTTCTTCGCTACCTTCATTGGTTTCGGTGGAGTTTCAGAGGTTTTTTTCGGTGCTTATAACCGATTTGCTGATGTTCTACCGTCTTCGGTGGGTATTCAGGAAACACCTTTGTTAATGTTGCCGGGCTTTGCGACCATCCGGGCTCTAATCAGTCTATCGCCACACCCAATTGTCTCACTGGTTTTTTTCACTGCCGCGGTCGTGTTGCTATTCGCGGTTTTTGCCTGGATTATCTCTTTGGCTGTCGGAGCGCTGGTCGCTAGTATTAGAAAAATCGAACGTGGTGGCACACCAAACTTTTCTGAAGGATTGAGAGCTGGTAGCACAGCCGTCGGTCGCGTTTTTTCCATAAATATACTGGCCAAAATAGCTGTGGGTGTCGCCTTTCTGTTAACCGGAGCCAATCTAATGAACATTCTTCTTGATCGCTCCTGGGTGAGTGCGTTCTTCTTCCTGGCGTCTTACGTTGTTTTCACTCTACTGGCCATCGCTATCTCTCTGATATCAGTTTATGCCACTAACTCCACGGTCGTTGATGAGTTACCGGTTGTACCTTCTTTGAATCAAGGATTACATTTGCTGAAAAAAAATTGGTTGATCAGTCTGGAAATGATGATTTTTCTGTTATTAATTAATGTCGGCTTGGCGATCTTGGCATTAATTTGTGCCATGGTACTTTCGGTGCCGCTGGTATTTCTATTCTTATTCGCGGCTGTCATTAAGTCAGGTGCTTTAATGACGGTAATGATAACTCTGACCTTGATCATGCTGATTGCTGTGATGGTTATCGCCGGATCTTTCCTGACCACATTCCAGGCCTCAACCTGGACTTTGCTCTGGATTCGTCTTAGTGGCCGCGAGGCACATCATCCAAAAATTGTGCGCGTAGCTGAATGGCTGCAACAGAAACTGAATGGAAAATTGATGGGTTAACTTTTCAAACAGACTATAGATATAAAGGCTGGACAAAAAACCAGCTTTTTAAATTATCAAAAAAAATTCTTCAAAAATAATTACCGCTCAAAAATATAAAATGATGTAAAGTTTGACACGATAACCCAATTTGAATAAACTGCCGGCGGCGTTTTAAATGTCCTTTACAAGGAGGAATTCCGTGATCAAACAAGCAACCCCGGGAATCTTGAATCGATTCTTCAGCAACTCCTGGATCAAAATGATTCTGCGTTCGTATGCAATTTCATTGCTGGCTGTAGCTACAGTCTATGGAGTGCTGTACCTGACCGGTCACGCGCCTTCGACGACCACAGCAGAGCCGGGTACTTCTCAGATCAGCAACTTCCTGGAATCCACTCTTCATTTTCCGAATATCCCGCGCTGGACCGATATCCTGTTTCTGCCGGTCTTTATCGTTGTGCTGCTGCTAAATCTTCGCTCGCACATTCGTCTTGACGAGACAGATTGGCGAAAAATTCCGGGCTTTTGCTCCGTGGTGGCTTCAGTAGTCGGAATATTTATAGGTATTTGGCACGGCTTCGCGATCGCTCTTGTCTACAGCTTGATCATATTCTGGTCGTTCGTTTTGCTAATGTCTTTTATCACTTTGATCCTTTTCCTCCTTTTGCTGATCTACGAAAAAGTAGATAAAGCCATACAGGGAGTCAGGCAACCAGTTTTCATTGGGTCGGCTACCCAGCATCCCAAGGGGTTGATTTATCGATTGATTCGCTGGCTATTTGGCCTGGAAGACGATGAACCGCCGCCCCCTAGAGACGAACCTCCAACTGATTAATCAACTCAGCCCTCGGCTAGGGCTTTTCTTTTTAAGAAATTCCACCACTTAAGTACTGCTCATCTAAAACTGTCTTCTTTACCATTCCTCTTATTTAAGCCAAAATATGATATAATTATGATGTACCTAAAAGATCTATGGCTTCTATTGAAGATTTGCTGGGGAAGGGAAAAAAAGAAGTTATTCCTGGTGACCTGACCCCACAGGAGAAATTTGAGGAAAAAATGAAGAAAATCCGCCTCAAGGAGAAGGAGGCAGAAATTAAGGCGAAGGCAGCTTCGCTTGGTTTTGAATTTATAAGCCTAGAAGGCTTCCCTATTTCTCCTGAGTCTTTAGTGCTGATTCCACGCGAACAATCTCGACAAGAAAAAGTAATCTCTTTTCTCTACTCAGGTGAAGAAGTGCGCATCGGAGCAGTTAATCCGGCTTCGGAGCAAATCACTGAAATCAAATTTCAGGTGGCTGAACGAGTCCATGCCAACGTTAAGGTCTACATGATCTCTGAGCACAGTTTTGAAATGGCGGAAAAATTATATGATGCACTGCCGGAAGTTAAAGAAGTGGTTAAGGGAGTTGAAATTACCGCCGCTGAACTACAGCACTTCCAGGAGCAAGTAAAATCTCTTTCTCAGCTGAATGAGCTGGTTCAAAAAGTGTCAACCAGTGATTTCGTTATCTTGACCATTGCGGCAGCGATCGAGTCTGATTCCTCTGATATTCATATCGAGGCTCAAGAAAAATCGGTCGTGGTGCGCCTGCGCATCGATGGTGTCCTACAAAAAGTCGCGACAGTAAAAAAAGATATGTGGTCGCGCATTGTTAATCGATTCAAGTTAATATCTGCATTAAAGCTTAACATCACTACAGCTCCACAAGATGGACGGTTCACCATCTTCCTGGAAGACAACTCAAAAATTGATGTGCGTGTCAGTACGCTACCCACAGCTTATGGAGAATCAATCGTCATGCGTCTGCTCAAACCCTCGACGATCAGTCTGAGTTTTGAAGATTTGGGATTGCGTGGTCGAGCCTATGAAGATCTGAAACGAGAAACTGAGCGACCGAATGGTATGATCATCACTACTGGTCCGACCGGTTCCGGTAAGACGACTACTTTGTACGCCATACTAAAAAAACTTAATGATGAGGCGATAAAAATTATTACCCTCGAAGATCCGATTGAATATAAATTGGAGGGTATCAGTCAGTCGGGCATGGACAAAAGCAAGGATTACAACTTTGTAAAAGGATTGCGATCTATTTTGCGCCAGGATCCAGACATCATTATGGTGGGTGAGCTACGTGATTTAGAAACGGCTGAAGTGGCTATCCAGGCCGCGCTTACCGGACATCTGGTGGTTTCGACAATTCATACCAACAGTGCGGCTGGAGCTGTGCCGCGTTTTCTTTCCATGGGGGTAAAGCCCTTCTTGCTCGCACCGGCCTTAAACGCAATTATTGGTCAGCGACTGGTTCGTCGTATCTGCTCAGAATGTAAGATTGAAGATCCACTCGATGAGGGCACATCGAAAAAAATTCATGATCTTTTGTCTATTCTCACTCCAGAATCAGGCTACAAGGTTGATTTGAATAATCTTAAATTCTGGAAAGGGCGTGGTTGCACCACCTGCCACGGAACCGGCTATAAAGGTCGTATAGGAATTTATGAAATATTTTGTATGACACCTGAAATAGAAAAACTTATCTTGTCTGGTCAGGTTTCAGAATACGATATGCAAGATATCGCCATGAAGCAGGGTATGATCACCATGGCTCAGGATGGCCTACTAAAAGCGCTTGATGGTTTGACTTCAATTGAAGAGGTATTTAGAGCCGCAGAATAAAAAGTGTCTGACGATTTAAAAAAATCGCCCATAAGCATACGGGCGATATTTTGTTACTCAGATTTCTTTGGTGAGTCTGGTTGATGATCCGAAGGATCAATCAGGTCGGAAACATCGATTAAAATCTGATCAGGCTCTTCGATGTCTAGATTAGAAAAATCCAATCGACCTGGACTGACTGAAAGGTGCGGCGTAACGATATTAGGTTCGATCTCAGTCCTCTCTTTCAGTTTGGGCAAAGCCTGACCATCAAGATCAGTCTGTCGATCCAGAGCCAACATGGCCAGTCGCAGAATGTCGTCTTCAGCCACCTCCACAAACCGACGATCATAGTCATAGGCCCCAGTTGTCACGTGTCGACTCTCATGAATCAGACAGCGCAACAAATCCATGGCTGAACGAAGTTTTGTTTCTGACAATGCCGCAATCCAAATTTCCTTAAAACTATCCTGGCCGAGCCCAGCCACGCCACCGATTTTTTTTCTAACATCTTTGTTCTTCGGCAAGAAAAAGACAATCGGCAGTCTAGCTCGCGCCGGAAACAGTGCGGCAAAAACACGAAAGGCGGCCTGGAAATTACGCTGACTGACGGCGTTAAAATCCTGAAAACGCAACAACGAATACTTGATGTCCTGACTGATAATGTCGTCGGCTTTGGGCAATTTTAACACGCTGCTAAAAAAGCTCTTCAGGCTGAGATTACCGCTCAGGACAACATAACCAAACAATTGATTGGCGTCCTGGTCAATGATGCGATTACCGGAGGCTACACAAATTAGCTTGGTGCCGAGCAATTGTCGAAGAGCTCGTAGCCAAGCACTGTGCGCCACGCTCGATAAACTCAACACATAACCAAGGGCTGCCGCTTCCAGTAAAGCTTTGCTGGCCAAAAGCTGGCTCAACAAATCCTGCAGCAATTTCACATCACTAATGCCAGCAATCAACTTACCAAGCGCTTGATTAAAATTGTACGAATTCTTGATGGTTCGATCCTCGGAAACGAGCCCCTTGTCATCAAGATCGTAATCGTAAAGACCGCTGTTCCAACTATCGCGAGTACAGTTCACCATCACACCACGGACAAACAGACGCGTGCCAGCCGAATCACTCTTGGGGTAAATACGACCACAACCGGACACAGAGACCAGCGGCAAATGATCAGGTGACAAAAACTTAAAGTATTGCGTGACGTGGTCAAAAACGTACCGAACTTCATCACTCTTCCGAATATAAACAGTGGTGTTGTTGGCTGGCGCATAATCCAGCTCGGCATCGTCAACCCAACTGATCTCGAATGCGGGATCAGCATCGTAAGCATTGCAGATGAACTCGCGCAGTACCTTGAAGGCTCGTGCCTGATCCCGACCGATGGGCTGATCCCAATCCTTGAACGCATCAATGGTTACGTGCCAAACTTTGCGTTCAATGATCTCTTCGGCTTCGGCGTTTCGATTCCGATACACGAAAAAAATCTGTCGGGCTGTTGCTCCATCACCCAAATCCACATTTTCCGATTCGAAGCTTAAACGATATGAACCCCGATGATCGGTGGAAGAAATGCAAATGTCCAGCCCGAGACGCAAAGCCGCGACAGCCGCCACTTTGGTGCCCGAACCAAATTCTCCAATAGTTCGGTCGGACGGCGATAGATCACGCTTGGTCGTAAAGCCAATTAGCTCGAGAAAGTTGCGATTTAATGAACCGCGGTTGGTAATTTTAAGGAACATGGTTCCCTCCAGGCGGAAAGTTCCAGCTTGAACAATTTTTTCCGCTTATTATTACCGTAGCACAGATCCGCCGTGTGACAACAGAATAAAAAAGACGGTCCCAATAGAACCGTCTGACTTTAATCCTGGCAATAACCAGGCACAGAACACCAGTTACGCAAATACTGATACACCTTACGCTCGTAACGACGAGCGGTGGCCTGGCCCAAATACATGCGCGAGGCATGACGCCAGGCATTAGTTTCAGTCAAACCAAGTTCATTGCGTCCCAATTCGTAATCATGACGCAAGTGACCGGCAGACGAAGCGACTGCATCGGCGAAATCATGCGGATCAAATGTGCCATCCTGATCATAATCAACAGCATACGATGCCCAGACACCATCAGCTGGCGACCATTTGATCGGCAAATGTTGCATCGGCCCCATGGCTAATGCCCGCGAGGTCCGAACACGATTCGGATCGCAAATCGGCTGACCATTTCTTTTTTGAGAACAAATACGCTGGAGCGCCGTCCAATTGGTTCGACACTTAATGATGCCGTAACGACGAGCGCAAGCACTGCCGTATCGCGGTAAAAGCTTAGCTTGTTGCCAACGACGATGCCATTGACCAGACAAACGCCCTGACTCTACCGACCAAATGCCGTATAAAAGACCGGACGGCACATCGAAATCTGCGGCAGCTGACATAATAATATCGCGTTCGCGATCAGTTACGCCGCTTCGTTTGCTACGAGCTGACAAATGAGCCCAAGATCGAACACCGAGAAATCGTTTTGATGTTGGTTCGACGACCTGAGGATTATCCTCGTCTGATCGTTCTTCAATAGTTGGCTCAGTCGATTCGGGCGAATTGTTTATCTCTGATTCAGGATCAGGCCGGACTGAATCAGCCAAAACCGGATCAGGAGCGACCGAGTTTGTCGTCGGGCAACCCATACCACCGAAAATAATCACGATTAGGACAATAAATCGCATTGCTCTCCTCTCTTTTCAAAGGTCTCTCTAATCTTACACGCGTCGCGTTACCAATCAAGTTTGGCTGTTATTAAAAATCGGACTCCGATTGGAATCCGATTTTGAGAAACTCTATCTAGTCAGCGCAGTAACCGTCGACCGCGCACCAACGCGAGTAGTACTGATCTCGCAATAACGTGTATAGCTCGGGCTCGGCATTACCGGCATAAACCTGCATTGCTGCCGGCAAAGAACCATGAGTAATGATCCCGTTACGCAGTGCTGTAGCCACAGAGGCAAGCGCGTCATCGAGCCGATGCGGATCGTAAACACCGTCGCCGTCATAGTCCACGATATGATCCTGCCAGTGCCAATCCTCAGTCAAAATGAAATGTCGCGGCAATTGCTGAAGCGGACCGAGAGCCAAGGCGTACGAAGACCAGACCTCATCCGGATTACAAACTGCCGAACCATCAGGTCGACACTGTCGGCAAATGGATTGCAGGGCGCGCCATTCTTCCAGACAATCCTGACTGCGCTCCCGTCGGCAACGACTATTTGGATCGAGTGCCATGTCACGGGATCGCTGCCAATCACCACTTTGTTGCCAACCGCCCGATAGACAGCCAGACCGCTGACACCACAACCCGTACAACACCCAGCCCGGCACACCTGACTCGCGCTCCAACTCCATGACGAGATCACGCTCTCGATCAGAAAGACCAAGATCAGTCCGAGATGCCAGATGATTCCAGCTGGGTAATACGTGACCAGCTGATGTCTGAGATCCTGGTTGACGAGGTCTCGGATTAACTGGACGATAAGCTGTCGCACTGTAGGGCTGGGCCAAATGAATCATGTCCTCGGTCATCGACTCACTGCCGTTGACGTGTTCGATGTTCCAAGGACGAACGACCGACCAAACGAAAATAGCGATCACACCAACTGAAACCAACAGTCCACCCATCTTGCCCTCCAGCTAAAGGCTCGAGTTGAAGTTGATTAAACTTAAAGATCAGAACAGCTTAGCTTAGCTTAATTTAGCCTTTTTGTCAATGATTGTGTTGCCGGCAAAAATAAAAACGCCTGATGCAATGAGTGCATTAGGCGTGGTTGATTTTGTGGCGCTTTGGGCGCTAACTCGCGAGCACTGCCGCCGGATAGTCGTCGTTCCAGTTGCGGATGAACCAGCGAAAGCGCCAGTTCCAGGTGTCGACACTCCAGTAGATGCAGCGCACACAGGAGTTGTTGAACTGGTTGTGGTAGACAGTACCCCAGAAAAAAACGCGCTTACCTTGCCACTCCTTGGGAATGAGGTGTGGGTGAGCGAGCAGGTGATCGAGGACGTTGGCGTTCAAGACCGGCTGGTGTTGTAGCTTCTGGCGAAGATCATGACCTAAAATGTTTCGGCCGTCCTTCTGCCCGTCGGACAGATAGAGCTGAACCCGGGTCGGATCCCAGACTAGTTGACCGTTTGGCCGATGTTCCGCAACAGTACAGCCTCTAGGAATGAACGGATCCGCGTCCCCGTTGATGTTCCTGGGGGCGTGTTCTCGCATGGCCTCGTTCCAGTGTTTTGGAGCATGCATGAGGAGATACCCCAGATCGTCAAACTGGAAACAACCGGGGGTGTCCCAGATTCTGCCCCAGTGCTGGAGGAATGAAGCCGGGTCTTCTAGGTGAAGAGCCTGAATCTCAGGCGGAAGCCGTTCGACTTCCCAAAAATTACGAGCCTCACGATTGATGCCACCCCACAAGAATTTCTCTCCCGGAGGAGCATAAAAGCGACGAATGGCTCCATGACCCAGAACGTCGTAGTTTCCAGGGTTCGACCCAAAGACTTCCCGACCACGAGGAGAGAAAACTTCGGAGTCCGTCAGGAACAACACATGACGCCCGTGCGGCGTCTGCTCGTCAGACACTTCGACCCAACTGATAAAGTCGCACATTTTTAGAACCTCCCATCAGAGCCTTAAAAGACCATTTTTAAAAGAGCTGAAGAGCTTGCCATAAGAGGGTATGGGTGTCAAACACTAAAAAGTGTCAGATGATTTTTAGCTCGAAACTATCTGACACTTTTTATGTAATTATCTCTCCGAAGAATCAATAATCCGTTTTTCTCCGATATCAAATTCGAATCTTAATTCATGATAAGTCGAGCGATCCTTAAGCGCTGGCAAACGATCCGCCCACTCCACTACCGTGACTGTTTCTGCGTCATCAACTAAATCAGCAAAACCTATGGCCCATAATTCGTCCTCATCCTCCAAACGATAGGCATCAGCATGCACCAATTTTCGGATATTTCTTTCAAAGGCTGTCGGTTCAGTAGCTATGTACTCACGAACCAAAACAAAAGTCGGACTTTTCACTTCTTCCTGAACCCCCAGGGCGGCGGCCAAAAACTGAACGAAAGTTGTCTTGCCGGCACCCAAATCACCAATTAATCCAACCACGTCACCGCCCCGAAGCCGAAGCGCAAAATCAACAGCAAATTTTCGTAGGTCATCTAAATTATTGATCGCAATCTTCATATTGCCAGCTAAAAAATTTACTTACCTTCCCAGTTCCCAATTCGGATCAATTTCGACTTTGCGCCAATCATCCCCGGCCCGACGCTGAGCCTGCCAATAGCCGGCCATGGCGACCATCGCTGCATTGTCCGTACAATAAATTAATTCCGGTTCGACAAAAGCCACGTCAGGAGCCTCAACCGCCAACGCCTCACGCAAAGATTCTCGCAACTTACGATTGGCCGCCACGCCACCCGCGAGAAGCACGGTTTGAACTCCGGATTCAATTGCAACTCGAACGGTTTTAGTCACCAACACATCGACGATGGCTTGCTCAACCGAAGCCGCCAGATCAGAAGTAAAGTCTGAACCAGCCAATTGTTCTTTGTTCTGCTCAATAAAATATCGCACAGCAGTTTTCAGTCCAGAAAAAGAAAAATTATGATTATTAGAATTGATCATTGGTCGCGGAAAATCTATCGCTCGTGAATTTCCGCTTGCACCGGCCTGTGAAATCTTTGGTCCGCCTGGATAACCAAGACCCATCAGCTTGGCGGTTTTATCAAATGCTTCGCCGGCCGCATCATCCAAGGTAGCGCCTAAAAGTTCATAATCCCCATGATCGCGCATCAACAACAATTCCGTATGACCACCAGAAACCACTAAAGCCAGTGCCGGAAAAATCTCATTCATAATCTTGGTAGTCTGACCCAAACCCGGCAACCAGTTGGAATAAACGTGACCTTCAATATGATTGATGGCATAAAATGGTTTGCTCCAAGCCGCCGCCAGCGCTCGCCCAGTATCAAGCCCAACCCGTAATGACGTCGCCAATCCAGGCCCAGCTGTAGCGCAAATCAGATCGGTTAATTTACCGAGCCGTGGACCGTTCTCCTCGCCCATCACCCGCTGAGCTAATTCATCTAAAAGTCGTGGCATTTTAGCTGAGTGTTCCCGGGCGGCCACCTCTGGCACCACACCACCAAATTGGTGGTGAATAATCTGCGAAGCCACGACATGCTCAAGACGGACGACTTGGTCGCCTTCTATATCTAAGTATGCAACTGCTGAATCGTCACAGGACGATTCGATGCCAATTATTCTCATAACTTCACGTAGTTTATAGTATTGAACACTACTCGTCTAGGCTTGATATATCTTCCTGCCGAGGCTAAAAAGTGTTTGACATCTATATCTTTTTGTAACAAACTAATCAGTTCATTAAAAAGGGGCTTTTAGACTCAAGTGGGGGATTTTAAAAATGTGTAGTTTCATCAGTTGGATCGAGTATTTAGATCCGCGGCCTCCACACACCCACCATGTGTTGTTCCTGACAGACTCCGAAGTTTTCTCTCCTCGTGGTCGGGAACTCTTTGGGGCGAATCCCAAAGACTATGATGTCCTGGGTCATGGAGCCATTCGCCGCTTTTATGCTCCTCCGGGAGAGAAATTCTTGTGGGGTGGCATCAATCGTGAGGCTTAGGATTTCTGGAACGTCAAGCAACTTCCACCAAAGATTCAGGCGCTCCGCCCGGAAGACCCAACGTTATTCCTCCAGCACTGGGGGAGAATTTGGGATGCGGGCTGCTTTAGCCCTGAAAACATAGGTTATCTACTACGGAACGCGCCGGGGCGCTGGAACGCAGTTCTGCGGGATCACGCCCCCAGGAACATCAACTGTGATGCCGACCCTTTCATTCCTGATGGTTGGACCCTCAAAGAACACCGACGAGGTGGTCAACTCATCTGGAAACCAACCAGAGTTCGGCTTTACCTATCCGAAGAGCAGAAGGGTGGTCGAATCATTCGGGGTCACGAACTTCACGAGGAACTCAAGCATCAACCTGTCCTGAACACCAACGTCCTCGATCACCTGCTGGCTCAGCCTCACCTTATTCCAAAAGTCTGGCGAGATAAGTCCGTATTCTTCTGGGGCACTACCTACTTTAATCGCTACAGCCACCCATTTGTCCGTTACCTCATTTGGTTAGGCGGCAAGTGGCGCTGGGATTACGATTCGTTTAGCAACGATTGGAATGACTGTCGCCCGGCGGCGGTGCTTGCGAGTTAGCGCCCAAAGCGCCACAAAATCAACCACGCCCAATGTACTCATTGTATCGGGCGTTTTTTATTTGAAAACCATCCGACACTTTTAAATTGACTCTAAATCAAAATAGAGCTATTTTATCCGCCTGGATCTTTCAAATAAAGGAGGAAGAAATGCCTGGGCATCCTCTTGGTAAACTGGTTAAAAATCTCGTTTATCAGGCGCTCAAAGATTCCATTCGCGGCGCAGGTGACGAACTGTATAACCGTCTCGAAGAACTGATGTATCCGGGTCATGACGGTAACGGCATCACGCGCGAAGAGTTGTTTCGAATGCGCGCTGGCACGGGTATCACATTCGATGACTTCAATATTCTGCCACGGTTCGTAAATAATCCACCAGATGAAATCAATCTTTGGGTTCCGTTTGGTCCACGCTTCGACATCATCCCGATTGTCGGTTCGCCGATGGATCGGGTGACCGAATGGCTGGTCGCCGTACATCTGGCCTTAAACGGTTGCCTCGGTTTCTCGCACATCAACCTGAGTAATGAGGAAGCCGTTCGACAAGCCTTGCTGACCAAGCGCTGGCAACAGGGTCTGATCTGGACACCACTGTGTCGCAAGCCGACTCACGTGATTCGCGACGCGCGTGCAGTGCAGACGCAATATGGCTTTTCAACCATCCTGATCACTGAAGACGGTACGCAGAATTCGCCTTTCGAAGGATTGGTCACCAAATACTGTATCGATTTTGAGGAAGATGAAAATCGTCCGTTGGGTGAGGTGATGATTCCGCGCGAGCAGTTGCGTCTGTTCAGCCGCGACGAAGTACGCGACATGAATGATGCGCGGCGAATTCTGCGCAGTGATCCACGTATCACCAAAATGCCGATTCTCGATGGACGTGGATGTCCGCACGCCCTCGTGAATCGCAAGGCCGTCTCAAAAAGTGACGAATATCCAAATGCACTCGTGGACGACAACAACCGCCTACGCGTAGGCGCGGCGGTTCGCACTCATCCCGAGGACGACGAGCTGGTCCGGAAACTTATCGATGCAGAAGTGGATGCTCTGCTCGTGGACAGCTCGCAAGGTGGCACAAGCTACATGTTGCGACGCATCCGACAAATCCGCTCGATTTCGCCCGAGGTCACCATCGTTGCCGGCAACGTAGTTACTCCACGACAAGCACAACAGCTCGTGAGTGCCGGTGCTGATGTCCTGCGAATCGGAATGGGGCCTGGTTCAATCTGTACAACGCAGGGTAAGATCGGTATCGGTCGTGCGCAGGGCAGTGCGGTGTGTCATTTAAGACAGGTTGGAACCGGCATCGCCGACGGTGGCATCCGCGAGGTTGGCGATATGGTCAAGGCATTGGCGCTTGGCGCGAGCCACATCATGGTTGGCCGCTATATTGCTGGCTGCGATGAATCCCCCGCTCCAGAAATAGAATACAATGGTCGCCGTTACAAGATGTACCGCGGTATGGGTTCAATCGGCGCGATGACTTCTTCTGGTCGTGGCGGTAGTCGCTATGACAGCCAAGCTCACGAAGACGAGTTGGTGGCGCAAGGCGTTGAGGATCAACCCATTCCAGCGATCGGTTCACTGGATCGTCATCTGCGGCTGACCATTGCTGGCCTTAAAAAGGCGCTCGAAACGCTGGGCTGTGCTTCGGTGGCTAAACTTCATACAGCAGTGGCTAAGGGCGATATTCGCTTCGAGCTCCGTTCCGAAGCAGCTAAAATCGAGGGTAAGCCACACGATCTTTTAACACTCTCAAAGTAACTTAAATACCGTAGTCCTATGACTGCGGTTTTTTGTCTAGCCAGTAAATTAGCTCGGTTGATCGCATTTTATTCTTTATAAAAGAGAAAAATTAACCTAAAATATACAAATTAAGTAAAATGACAGTTAATTTTTTATGAAAAATCCTGAAAAAACATTTGGGTGGATAGTTGGAATATTGAAAAAATACGGGGTCTCTTTTGTTATTACCGGCGGTCTGGCGGCCAAGAGTTATGGTTCTACCAGGCCAATCAACGACATTGATATTGATATTCATGATCAAGATTTTGATCTGATTTTACCGGATGTTAAACCGTATGTTACCTTTGGCCCAGCCAGATATTTAGATGAACGCTGGGACTTATTACTTATGAACTTGAAATATGAATGTTAGGATTGCAGCAATTAGGGTTACCTTTTCTCGTCAGGCGGTGTAAGGTGGAGGGTTTCAAACAAACCCACACCATATGTCGCAAAGACGAGCTGACTCACAACTAATCATGCTGAAGAAA
>JAHJAU010000068.1 GCA_018813785.1 Patescibacteria group bacterium
CATTACAACCACGAGCGTCGTCACACCGGTCTCAGTATGAACAAGCTTACGCCCGCGCAGAAGGTCGCCTCAGTCTACCTGTCACGGACAGTACATTATCCACATTTGGTAACTGGAACACTGCAACAGTACAAGATTTGACATCAGATTCAGGTGCGGTAAGGTCGTTCTCCAGTGGACGCCGGTATCATAATTTAGTATGATTTCAATACTATGAACGAGGACAAAATTATACAAAAGCTCATCGAACTGGACGAAAAGATAGATAAACTGCCTTTACAAGAATATGTGGATGCGAGATTTGACGATGTTATGAGCACTCTTGATGCGCACACCAAAATGTTAGAGCGTCTCGACCAAGAAAGGCTTTTTACGATTGAACGCGTGAAACGTATCGAGGACGATGTCCAGCAACTCAAGACTCAACTGAAACTAGCTTGAATGGTTCTAACATACTCCACGAGCTTCTGCTGAGCCGGCCATCGAAAGATGGTCGGTTTAAGTGATTCGGTGTCAGGTCTTGCATTCTAACATTTCCTATTGTGGGCAATGATATTATGTAAGACCTGGCTTCGAAATTACAACATATAGAATATGGAATCAATACCGTCCACGAAACTTTTTGCTAGCGTCGTCCTTCAAAAGAACAACCGTGTTCTCGTGCTCTCTGAAAAGGATGATGAAGGGGAGGTAAAGTACAATATCCCTGGTGGTAGTATTGAGATGGGGGAATCTCCAAACGAGGCCGCACTTCGTGAATGCGTGGAAGAGACTGGGCTCACAGCGCGCATTACTGACTTTATTCAAGTGGTCTGCAACACGTGGCTCAACAAACGTTCGGTGCTCCTGTACTTTTCTGGATGCTCCGACAGTGAATCCATGAAATTTGAGGATGGTATCGAAGGGGCATGGATGACCCTTGATGAGATACTCGCCATCCCCGATATCTCATTCGTGTTCGGTTCGAAGTCAGCGATATTGAACGTGTTGGATAGCAAACAGAGTACGAAGATAGGACTTCGATTGAGAAAGTCGGGCGAAGAAGTAGACTGGCAGAAGAGTCCCAGATAATACTTCCGACTTTCTTTCCTCACAGAAGAGTTCTAACATAATCCGCGAGCCCTTGCCATAAAAATCATCTGGTTTTCCCGGGTGGTTTTTGTTTGCCGCACACAATCATATTAAATAAATCAGTGCTGAGAACGCACGCGTCGCGGCTGGTCACGCGGTCAAATGCATGCTTAACTAAGGATAATCTCGGAACGATATAAAGCCAAATAGGACACACATATGGAAAAATATCTTAAACTCATGTTGCTTGCCAGTCTAAGTGTCTCCGTCTTCTGGACGGTCTTCCTCTGGAATTTTTGGTCACGCGACTTCTGGGCGCTCGGGGCTAACGCCTTCGTTTACCTAGCCGCTCTTGTTAGTCTTTTCTTGTGGGTATTGCACCGGGAAGGCGTCAACCTGCGGCGCTGTCTCTATTGGGTGATACCAATCGGTTTGATTATCCTCAGTTTTCTTCTGTACGACAACCCGTTCCTTAAGACGATCAACATACTCGTCTTACCGGTCTTATTCGCGATCTTTTATAATTTCAGCCTGATCGAAGAGGGCGAGCGATTGCATTGGGATTCGCGTCTGGTTGTGCGGCTTGTCTGGCGTACAGTGTCTCTTTTGGGTAGTCTGGTTCGTTCAGCTAGATCCCATGTTCTACTGCTTTTCCCGGTGCACTGGAAGTATGGCTTAGGCGGACGGATCGTCGTCGGCGTCGCCATCCTGCTCATAATTTCGGCGACGGTCGTCGTTCCTCTGCTTGCTTCAGCCGATACGCAGTTCGCCGCGGCGCTTGATGGATTCATGCGCTGGTTCCAGAACCTAATTTCTACCACTGTCGTTTCCAGGATTCTGTTGAGCCTCGTCCTATCGGTCGGCACCACGGCCGCCCTTATAGCTTGGGGTCGGAAGTTCGTCCACGCGGCGGAAGCGAAAGAAGAAAAGTCCGCCGACTCCGTCATCGCTGGAATTGTGCTGGGTGGCATTCTCGCGCTGTACTTGCTCTTCCTCATTCTGCAGCTCAACCGGCTAGTGATCGGGTCGTTACCGTTCGAATTCAAGGACGTCGAGCAGGCAGTGAAGAGTGGTTTTTGGCAACTGCTCGTTCTCTCTGTCGTAAATATCGTGATTTTTTTGGCCGCCTACCGCAAGACAGTCCCGGCCGTTCAGAAGATGCTACTTGCCTTCGCCATCGCGTCGATCCTACTCCTTGCGTCGGCCGCGCAGCGCATGGGGCTCTACGTTATCGGTTATGGCTTCAGTTACGAGAAGCTGTTCGCTAGCTATACCGTTCTTTTCTGTGCGATTTTGTTCGGTTGGCTGATTTACGGCATGTTCACTCCGAAGCGGGTCAATATTCTGAAGTTTTTGATCGTGCTGTTCGCCTGGATGTACGGCATACTGACAATGTTGCCGATTGAGCGGTTCATTTTCAGCGCCAACCTAGCGCTTGCTCAACGGGAAGACACGCGGATTCGGCTGTACGAGATGACGATGCTATCACCGGACGTTCTCGGTTCGGTCAGAAAAACGATAGCCGACGGTGGTGGGCTGGGGGAGCCGCTTCCATTCTTTGATACAGTTTGTCGGCTTGACGGGTGTGTCAGAACCGAATTTTCGGCCGGGATGACGCACCCTGACTGGGGAATCTGGATTACCCGCAATGAGAGTTTATTGCGGGAAAAGGCGTGGTATGAGAAGAATTTGAGCAATTTTATCTTATCTGAGTGAGCCGCGCGTGCTATGGGGTCAAGGCTTAATTTCGGGGTCAAGTCTTGTATTTTAACATCAAGCAATAAAATTTTTTGGTTCGGAAATATTGAGAAACAAAACTTGACCCCCAGTACATGAGCCGATGAAAGAAGTTTTTCAGTTTGGTCAAAATAATCCATCATGCTAGGATATTTCTGTATGAATGAAGAAATCGTCATAAGTAGTGATAAAATTTCGCTGTCGGATATTATCGGGCTGTCAAAGAAACGCTTTGGAGACATGGTTAAGGCTGTCGTTGATATCGAAACGCGAGTGGTTGCCTTTGGAGGAGAATTGCATGCTGATGAGGAGCAGGTACTGTTGGATCGAGGTTCCAAACAGAATGATCTGTGGGGCATCAATATCTATCATGAACTGCCGCGCGACCAATGGATCGAGTTCGATTCCATGATCAATATTCGTCCCAGCCAAAGGAATCTCTCCAGAGGCGTTGAAGACGAAGAAGTTCGTCGAGTCATCGTCGATATCGTAAATAAAATGATAACGGACTGACATGGAATACCAGCACGAGAAATTAGCCCGGGGGAAGTGGTACACCCTAACCTTAGCCGAGCAAATGGGTAATATTGGAAGTGAGGTCGGTCGAGCCGGCTCGTGGCGGGAAAGAGGTCAGCAAGAATATTTTGACAAGGCATTTGAACGCGCTTTGGAGTTGTTTGATTTAACGCTGGCCGATGAACGCTGGAAGGGCGCGAGGCGTCGAGAAATCGCTCGGGCGCGTGATCAGGTTTGTGAAGTGCTAAAATACGGCGGTGTTGATGAGTCTCTAAAATCACTTAATAACTATTTTTTCAAATTTGCCCTGGCGGCACGGATGTTGGCGGGTAGCGCATAAGACAATTAATGAATCGTCGGATATTCCAGGGTTTCGATATTGCTCAAGAGCCACTGTTTTAGCCGGTCACCATCATATGGTGGTCGGTTTTGATTTGTAGCGTCATTGATGTAAAAAATCTAGACTGTCGCATGACCCCCCCCTTTTTTTGACACTGTCAAGCGTTTGTTTGACAACGATTTGTTTGATCTGATTTTATTTTTTCCCCCAAAGGAGCTCGTGCCGTATTTGAAGTGAAAGAGACCAGGCTTTTTTAAAAATGAACACGCTAATTTAAAATATGAGGTATCGGACATTTCGTGTTGGTGAAATCAGCGATTTTCTTCTAGATTTAGCGTGATTCTGGAACATTTATGGTCGTATGACCATAAATGCAAACAGAAAGAGGTGTGGAAAGTGCGAAAAGCCGATGCGAAGATGGGGCAAGACACCCGCAGGGAGGCAGCGCTGGCAGTGCGTGCCGTGCGACCGGACGGGAACAAGAGCGAGACGTGACGTCACGAACAAAAGCAGAAAGTCGCTGTTTCTCACATGGGTCCGCGGCAAGGCAGCCGTAGCCGATGTGGCGAAAAGGGGCGGGGGTTATCGTACGGACCCTGTATCGGTGGTTCGCCCCGTTCTGGACGAACCCGCCGCGGGCAAGGTGGTCGGCACGTTCCCGCGTGCTGGTCGTGGACGGCGTGTCCATCGTGAAGCACGAAGCAGTCGCGCTGCTGGCGGGGAATCCGGAAACCTCCGAGCCGGTCGGCTGGTGGTTCGCGGCCTGCGAAAATTTTGATGCCTGGCGCACCTTTCTGCTCCGGCTCAGGTCCCGTGGCGCGAACCCGGAGTTCGTGGTCAGCGACGGCCAGAAGGGGCTGCTTAAGGCGGTGCGGGAGGTATTCCCTGTGGCGGTGACGCAGCGCTGCGCCGTGCACGTGCATCGGTAGGCCATGGTCTGGCTCACCCAAAACCCGCAGACTGCGGCCGGACGCGAGCTGCGCGCAATCGTGTCGGCGCTGTTGCTGGTGTGTACGGCCGCGCAGCGCGACGCGTGGCTGAAGTCGCTGCGTTCGTGGGAGACACGGCATTCGGACTTTCTCAAAGAACGAACCCATGGCGAGAGTCGTTGGTGGTACACGCACCGAAGGCTGCGCGCAGTCAGATCACTGCTCAAGAACGCGGCTCCGGACCTGTTCCGCTACGTGGACAATCCAGCGGTGCCAAGGACGTCGAACCACGTCGAAGGCGGGTTGAACAGCCGCATCAAGGAGCTGCTGCGCTCGCATCGCGGCCTATCAAAAAACCAGCGACTCGCGCTGGTGTGCTGGTATTTGGATTCACGCCGAAAATCAACACGAAATGTCCGATAGCTCGCTTTGTATTTTCTGGCCTAACCTTAATATTCTCGTGGGGTTGGTACGTGTTTTTTATGGATCGATTTACAGCTTAGAGTCAGATCTTGTCCCAGCTAACATTTTTTATAATATAAGCTGCCATAAAACAATCCGGATGTTAAAAAAGACCTGACCACGGCTTGAATCATAGATTCAAGTTCTAATTCTCAGAGTATGTGTATAAAAAACTATGTTCCAGCAGTGTAATCTCGTATATTTAATTTCTTAAGAAGTTAATAAATTAAATGTGCAAAATTTATTTAAGACCCAAGAAAAATTAACTAGATTACGACAGAGAGTTCAGCTACTAGGAAAATCAGCAGGTCAATCTGGTTTAGCAAAGAGATCTCTAATTTTGATAATAGTTATTTTAACTTTAGCTGGATTGGGATCTGCCGCCCAAGCGGTCGGAATTATTCCAACAACCGCACTTAAAAAATCTTTAGAATCCAAAGTGGGTAGTTTTATTTCTCCTGCCCCCATAAAAATAAAAGAATTTGCGATCGCTGATCATTTGTTTACGGCTCTCAGCGAGACACAGCGAGCCGAGCTCGCCTCACGCTTGGGTTTTATTTGGTCAGGTGATTATTATGCCGGCAATTGGCGTGACTATAATCCAAGTCTTTTGGTCGGGCATTATGTAACGATCAATGGTTTTGATACTGGTCGATCACCTCGTTGTGTAACAAATAACGATTGTTTTAACAGCTTGACGGGCTATACCTGTCAGTTTCCAAGACCGAACAATCGATATTATCAGTGGTGGGTTGATGGTGAAGGAATTTGTGAGCGTCCATGGGGTTATCCTGGCTGGGGTTCATGCGCGACTAATTCGGATTGCGCCATCAGTGAGTTAACTTCTGCTGGCGGTCTCCCTTATCCAGGTGAGTGTGACGTTATTAATCACGTCTGCCGATATTCGATCCAACAAAAAAGAGCCATAGAATTTAATTACTGGCAGGAACACTATCGTCCGGATTGGATTTTGTATCGTTGTTCAGCGAGCGGTGAGCCGCTTCCGGGAGGACAACATCCGGATAATGTTGCCTGGATTCCCGGCGGAGCGCAGATACCGGTCAACTACACCAACGCCTCAGTTAGAGAAGAATATAAAAGACGTATTAGTGAGGTTTATGATCGGAATCCTGGTCGTTACACCGTGTTATCGATCGACAATGTTTACCCAACGAATCGCAGTCGAGCCTGTGGTGTTTTCAATAGCGACGGAAGCTTCAGGCGAATTTTTCAAGGAAAGTCAGAATTTAATGTCACAGAGTGTCGTGCTTACCGAGGATTTTGTGACATGGATTACGTCATGAAAATTAATGATTGGTTACAGGATTTAAGAAAATTTTCCAAAAAATATCTAAACAATTCCAAATTGATGATCAACTTGGTTAATCATGCCGGCATAGACTATGCTAGTTTGATCAATCAACCGGTGCCTGCAGATCATCCCTATCTTTCCAGATATTTTTATTCGACTGTCGACGGTATTTTAGATGAGTCTGGTTTTACCCAAAATGAAAATCGACAAGGGACTATTGTTGGTAAGCCTCTTGATTGGAGCTATGCGCACAATGCGAGCACCGAACAAACCTGGACAAATCAAAAGGGCTACGCAGAGCTGGCCAATTCTTTGGGGCTTTATTACTTTAATAAAAATGGGGTCGCTGGATTATACAGCATGAGCGAAGAGGGGAAGAAGCAGGCAGCCGAGTGGGCATTCGCTTCGTTTTTGATCTCCAATCCAGGTAACATGAGTTTTTACTTTTGTTCAAACCCAGATAACTGGCAGGTCGAGAATATTCTGGACTGGCCACAACTGAATATTGATTACGGTCGACCTTGCGATCCAATGCGAACCACTGATAATCCTTTGGTGTTTAGACGAACTTATAACCATGCCTTTGTTATCGCTCATACTGGCGACAGTTTATCAGCAGACTATGAGGCAACTTTACCGACTGCCGAATTTTATGAGTGGAACGAGCTTACCGAGAATTATGATCGTAGAGTAGAATCGAGAACAGTTACCACCGCTTATCAACGGGGTTACGTTTTATATACCCCGGAAAATTTGTGCGATCGGCCTCTTCGCGAGAGATAAATTATATTTTTGTTAAAGCATTTTTAAACAAAGTATCGGTTAATAAAAAACTTCCATTTGTTTGGAGGTTTTTTATTATAACTCACCGTTTATTATCCACAATTGGTAACTGAGACATGATAACAGTACAATTGTTGTTGGGGATAAAGCATTGCGGATTTATCTTCTTAAACGGCGTATCTATGGGTAATTTGAACACTTTTGACGTGGCGATAGTTGGTACTGGTCCGGCCGGAATGTTTGCTGCTCTGGAATTGATAGATATTAATCCGGAAATTCGGATTGTGATGTTTGAACAGGGTCCGGTTAGACCAAAAGGTGACAGGGATAATATTACTTCCGGTTGGGGTGGCGCTGGTGCTTTTTCAGACGGGAAATTAGATTTGGGCTCGTGCGTGGGCGGTACCATCGGGCAATGTATCGGTGAGGAGCAGTTTCGTGAGCTGATGGCGTATGTTGACTCACGTTATTTGGAGTTTGGTGGACGACCGGATATCGTTGATGCCCAGGCCAATCCCGAAACCTGGTCCAAGGTTTTGGATTTGCGTCGCCGGGCATTATCGTCACATTTGGATTTGGCCTATTTTCCAATTAGACACCTGGGCACTGATACGGCCTACACCATTGTTGAAAATATCCGGCATTATCTTCTGGCGCGTGGCGTGGTGATTCTTTCTAATTGTCCGATTGTTGAGTTGCGACCCGAGCATTTTGGTTTATCGGTTGTAACCGAACAAGGTGAAGTGGTAGCAGCGAGTTATGTATTGGCTGCTCCGGGTCGAAGTGGGGCAGACTGGTTCGCTGGCGAGGCGCGTCGTTTGGGTTTGAGATTAAAGAATAACGGAATAGATATTGGTGTTCGGGTTGAAACAAGAAATGATGTTCTGAAAGAGATAACCGATCTTTTATATGAAGCCAAGCTGTATTGTGAATCGAGTCGCGGTGATCGCGTGCGAACTTTTTGCATGTGCCCCGGTGGATATGTAGCTACGGAAGATTATCGTGGTTTAAGAACAGTGAACGGTCATTCTTATAAAGATAAGAAGAGTGACAATGTAAATTTTGCAGTGCTAGTGACACAGATTTTTACTGAACCATTTGATGACTCACTTGGTTATGGCAAGCATATTTCAAAACTGGCGAATCAGCTGGCTGGTGGAGGAGTGTTGGTACAGCGCTTAGGTGATCTGCGCGATGGTCGTCGATCCAAAGAAGAAAAAATGCGTACCTGGATGGTCCAGCCCACACTCACACCACCCCAGGCGATACCCGGTGATTTGGGTCTGGCCATTCCTCATCGTCATCTCGAAGGCATTGTTGATATGCTTGACGCCATGGAGTCGATTGCGCCGGGCATCGCTTCCAAACACACCTTGCTCTATGGAATCGAAGTAAAATTTTATTCGAATCAAGTGGAGGTCAACGAGCAAACATTTGAGACGGCTCTGCCAGGATTGTATGTAGCTGGCGACGGTTCAGGCTATACCCGCGGTTTATTACAGGCTTCAATGAATGGTGTGTTGGTTGCTCAGGATATAATACGGAAATATGGTTGTGAGTGATTTGATTCACCAATATTTTAATTTTATTTTTGTCTAACTTAAAATAAAAAATAACAAGTTAATTCTTTCTAATTTAAGTGGTGTTATGGATATTCAATTAAATCAACAAAATAAAGAATCTAAAAAAAGACAAAGGTTTATTGTTGGTATAGTTATTTTAGTGTCAGTTGCCGTGATTTATTTGTTTATTTGGCCAGTCACAGGATTAAATATTGATAAAAATTGGCGATGTACAATTCGGGGTGGAGAGATGGTTTCTGGCAGCTGCGGGATTTTCGGATGCACTAACAGGTGTTCACCTATATATTCTGATACCGGAAAGAGATGCCTGTCCTCTGAGGAGTGCAAGGGGAGGTGTCTTATAACAGTGCCACTCTTTCCTGAAGAAGATAGAATCCCGGAAGAGTGTCCAAAAAATAAAGAAACTGATCTTTATGAGTGTAGTAAAGAAATTTCTGGTGCGTGTACTAGAAATAAATATTGGACCAACGATTGCCTCCTTTATTACGAATTAGTTAAGCCGGGCCAACTTAGAGCGAAGAAGCAATGCATTTTATAAATTAATGTCAATTATTCGTGTTGTTCGGCATAGAGAAACTGATTATAACCAAGAGGGTAAATATTTGGGTCGGATTGATGTTCCGCTTAACCGGATTGGACGAGAGCAGGCAGCAGTCATTGACATTTTGTCTTTTTAATTTTAAGATCCTCTCTTAAGGAGGAGCGATGGAAGATCTTTCTAGGTATTCGACTGAAGAGCTGCAGGCTGAGTTGGCTCGACGTGGGCAAACAGAGCGAGAGCAGCCAGTCGGCGCTGACTGGTATTATTTGCCAATCGAAGATGACGAGAGTGTTTTTATCGGCCTTGTCCATCGTCGATTTTGGCATCGACATCATTCACTGCGGGATCAGCACATTTCGCGATTGGTCAAATTACCTCCAGGATTTGCCGAGGTCATGGAATCTCGTTTCGAGCACAACGGAAGTTATGAAGAAGCTTGTCGGTTACTCGAGTATTTGGGTTATCGGCCGGCTCCAATCGGTGGCGGTCTAGTGGTACACATCACAGAGATCGCCGGCAGGCGTATGCGAGTTGATTGCATCTGCGATACCGATGAGCAGCGCGCCATATTTGACAGCCACAGTAAGACACGAAGAGGTTTCCATAACGAGGCCGAGTATCGGCGGTGGATTGAGTCGCTCGTTCCGGGAACTGTGCTGGAAATTTATCCCGATCGATATGAAAGTGGTTTCAGTGCCTGTTTGATGAATCGAACTTTGGCTAAATCATTACCTCCACACCCAGAGGGAATCCGGGATTAGATATTGTCTTGAATATCAGCATCGAGTTTTTATACTCGGTGTTTTTTAACCCCTCAAAAATAAAAGTAAAGTTGTGAGTTAAAGCGGTCAGAGAAGTATTTTTTGTAATTAGAAAAAATAAAAAATGTTGAAATTTTAAAGGCGCCCCTGTTGCGTTGGGGGCGCCTGATGTAGAGAAAGAGTTAATAGAAAGGCATTTTACCACCTTCCTTTCTTGATTTCTCCGGGGATCGACTCTTCGTCGTCGAGAACCCCGGGCCGCGGCCATTAAGCTCAAACAATGAGGGATTGAGGGGCTGTCTCCGTTAGCCCCATACCCAGTACCCAGCTAAAGAACTTATCGTACAAAACACTATAACAGATCTGGACAATATTGTCAAGAGTTATTGACAGAATTAATAGCTTGAACTTCGGAACCCCCAGCATCATCACCAACATCATTCGTACGTTGTTACTTAGATCATTTTTAGTTGAAATCAAAACACCCTGTGTCTACAGAGTGTTTTATACTTTCATCATCGAGTTTTTTCTAATTCAGAAATATACCAGTTATAGTTTGGGGCGCCTGACATCACCGGGGTCTCTGTTTGATTCATAACCTCTGGTTTGCGGTAGTCTTTTGACGTCGGGCAATTTCTCGGACTTAAGTAAGGCATCATATTCTTTATCGGCCCGAACAAAGTTATTCCAGGCCACACGGAATCCCGGGCGGATCATTTTCGCAGCGTGTTTAACTTTAGACCAGGAAGAGGTTAGCAGACCTCGCGCGTATTCATCAGCGTCACTGATGCCATATTTACGAGCCAAACGCTCTCGGGATTTTTTGGCTGTCTCAGCTAAATCTTGCAGACGATCTGATTCGAGCAATTGTTGATATTGTTCAAAACCAGCCCGTTCTGACATTTGTGGCGCTTGGGCAGATTCAGCGTTAATCGATTCAGCTACTTTTTGTCGTTCCAATTCAGCTTCTTGTTCTTGAGCTTCTGCTTGTTGAGCTTCTTTTTCATACTCAGGCTCAACTATAATTGACGCCTCTTCTTGATGCTTTTCTTTATTGCTGTGACGTTCACGCTCAACCTCTTCAATCTCTCGACGAACTTTCTCCAAGCCTTCTTCACCCAGTAAGGTAGCCGCTTCTTGCTCGCGTTGTCTCATTTCATTTAATTTTTTTTGTCGCTGAACAGCTTCTTTAGCTTCAGCCTTATATCCCTGAACTCGTTCCCAACGTTCTGTCGCGGCGATTGCTTCTTTTAGATTACTCTCTTTGGCTCGATCTTGTGCTTGCTTTAATTCCGGATCAGACTCGATAATTTCCTGTATTGTCGCTTCATAGGTATCAGGAGTAGTAGCAGCGGCAGCTATAATTTCAGCGCTGTTATTTGGAGTATCAGCCAGGTTTTGATTAGCCAAAGCTTCCTTGGCAGCCTTAGTTACATTTTCGAACCTTTCTTCTTTGTCGCGCTTGGCAGCGCGGAATTCTTTGATTTTTCTTTGAGTTTCCTCCGACTGTTTTTTAATGTCGTCTGGTACGTTACTCATAGTTTCACCCATATTATTGAAAATAATGTTTTCGTATTTAAAGTGTAAGAAAAGTTAACTATTATCGCTAATAATTTAGCATAAAAATGTCTTTTTGTCAATGGTTTTCATCTAAATTAAGCTAATTTTTTAAATTTATTTGTGCCAGTGCTCAATCTTGGCCGTTCCAAGTGGTTGCTTTTTAAATCAGCTCCAAGCCGTTCGATAACGGCTACTGCTGGCCATTTTCCCAAAGTGTCTTAGCTTTTTTTCGAAACCGCGCCAACCGGTCATGGATTTAGCACAAGCATCAGCATCGCTGGTTTTAGGATCCAGCGTATTTATGTAAACGCTTCTTTCCGCATCTAAAAACGCCTGCTGTTCAGCCATTTCTTGAACAGCCTTGGCTGCTTTTTCTTGTTCTATTTTAGCACTGGTTTCAGCAATAATTCTTTCTGCCCAACTCATTTCACCCGCTTCTTTTCTTTTTTGCGCTTCAGCTACAGCTTGCTGTACCGCATCTTCAATGTTTTCTTTTAGCGTCGGTACACTTTCAAACTCCTCACGAGCTAACCTAGTCCGTTCTTTAAAGTCTTCATCAGTAAATTGATCTGGAAGATTTGGGTATCGCTCTCCATGACCTGATCGCATAACTTAGTTTATTAAAAATAAGAAGGAATCTCTCTTAATTATATTAAAATTTGCAGTTTTTAACGAGGGTTAGAGATTGACGAATCAGCCTCATTCAGTTATATTTTCGTCTGATCTTAGCCGAAAAATTAATGTCAAAATATCATCTCATTACTTTAGGCTGTCAGATGAATAAGTCAGACTCCGAGCGCTTGGCGGCCTTATTGGATAAAATTGGCCTTGAGGAGACTGCTCGACCTGAGGAGGCAGATTTTATTTTGCTTAATTCTTGCTCAGTACGACAGACTGCCGAAGATCGCATTTTTGGTCAGGTGCGTAATTTTGCTAAATTGCGAAAAAATAATCCGCGCTTGGTGTTGGGAGTGACTGGCTGTATGGCTGGCCGTGATGTTAAGGGTGATTTGCGTCGTAAATTGCCCGAAGTTGATCTTTTTTTTCCAACTCGCGATATGGTTCATCTGCCTCGCTGGCTGGCTGAGCATGGTTTAGTAGAGATGGGGGAGTTTGCGACAGCCGGCAATTCAGATTCGGACATCGATTATTTAAGAATCACCCCCCGCTATAACAATCCTCATCAAGCCTTTCTTTCGATTCAAACCGGCTGCAATAATTTCTGTACTTATTGTGTGGTGCCGTATGCGCGCGGCATGGAACGAAATCGGCCGGCGGTTGATATTTTAGCCGAAGCTCGCGCGTTGGCTGAACAGGGAACAATTGAAATCACACTGCTGGGACAAACCGTTAATAGTTATCTGGCACCAGATAGTCGGGTTGCTTTTTCTATTGCTAATCCGTATGAAAATCATTTTGCGGCTTTATTGTGGGAGATCAATCACTTACCCGGGATTCAACGTATTCATTACACCGCGCCACATCCTAACAGCATGACTGATGAGGTTATCGATGCACTGGCTTTGCCTAAACAAGTGAATTATTTGCATTTACCAGTGCAGACAGGAAGTGATGAGATGTTACAGCGAATGAACCGTAAATATACTCGGGCTGATTTTCTCGATGTTATTCAACGCATTAAAGCGCGGGTACCTGGTATTGCGCTAGGAACGGACATTATCGTTGGTTTTTCTGGTGAAACCGAAGAGATGTTTCAGGCGACAATTTCTTTGTATCAAGAAGTAGAGTTCGATATTTCTTATACCGCTATGTACAGCCCTCGAACTGGTACACCAGCTTGGCGGGCATTTAAGGATGATGTACCACGAGCAGAAAAACGACATCGTTGGCGACGGCTACATGAGCTGATGGAGACAATTGTCTGGCGCAAGAATCAGAAATTTGTTGGACGAGTGGTTGAGGTGTTGGTTGAAAGTTGTGAAAACGGGGTTTGTTTTGGCAATTCACGAGAAATGAAATTAACGCGTTTTCCTGGTGATTCGGAGCTGATTGGGCAGATTGTTCCGGTAAGAATTTCCTCTGCTTATGAATGGACCCTGGACGGCGTTTTGGAATACGAGCTGGATTTGGCTCAAATATGCGCAAAGGAAAACCAAAAGCAATTGTCATAGTTGGACCGACAGCGTCCGGCAAGACATCTTTGGCTATTCAATTAGCCCGAGAATTTAATGGTGAAATAGTTTCAGCTGATTCACGTCAATTATATCGCGGTACGGATATTTGTACTGATATACCATCAGGCAAATGGCGAGCATTTAAGAGGCGCCGTGCTTATTTGGTAGGTGGCGTGCCACATTATTTATTAAACAGTGAGTCACCGGCTCGACCAATCACTGTTTCAGAGTATCGACGCCGGGCAGTGTGGCGTTTGAGAGAGATTGCTTCGCGTGGCAAGCTGCCTTTTTTAGTTGGAGGTACCGGGCTATACATACGTGCAGTGGTTGATAATTTTTTAATTCCAGCGGTTGAACCTCAGCCAAAAATTAGGGCTAAATTAGAATGTTCTTCGACTGTTAAGCTCTACAGCACCTTGAGGCGTCTCGATCCTGAATATGCCGCCAGGATCAGTCCTGGGAATCGTCGTTATATTATTCGAGCGCTTGAGGTTATTAAAATAACGGGAAAGCCTTTCTCTGCACAACAAAAAATACAAACACCACAGTTTGATTGGTTTCAAATTGGCGTGGACCGACCACGTCAACTGCTTTATAGTCGTATCGACCAACGGGTTGAGCAGATGGTGGAGCGGGGGCTACTTAAGGAAACGGAGCGATTGGCGCGTCGTTACGGCTGGTCAGCCCAGATTATGAGTTCATTAGGCTATAAACAGCTCCATGATTTTTTTATTGGAAAAATATCTTTAGCCGACGCTTTAAATTTGATCAAACGTGATACTCGTCATTATGCCCGCCGTCAATTAACCTGGCTACGTCGTGATAATCGGGTAAAATGGGTTGACTCAGCGACTAAAGTTCGCCTGTTGATAACTCAATTTCTAAAACAAACCTAAACCACATTAATGGGTCTTAGGGTTGACAATTAGCCTAAATTGTGCTAAAGTGCCTTGTTCGGCATTTACTCCTGGTTAGGCAATTAACCGAACCAACCATTCTTTAAAAGAATTGGTTTGAAAGAGCGATTTTACGCTCAATTAAGCAAAAAATATAGCATTAGCTTATTTTATTGCCAAGGCATCTCCCTAGCTCGCAATTTTAATGCGTCAGGGGATTTGGTGCGGGATCGTCGAAACCCTAACCTGGCAGTAGCAATTTCTGGCTGTTTTAGGCCAAAAATGCTAACCTTTAACCAGAATTAACTAATTTCTCACACATCTATGGCAGACGAAGTTATCGGCTATTGCGTTAAATGCAAAGCCAAGCAGCCAATGGCTGAAACCGAAAAGGTTGAGATGCCCGCCAAAGGGGGCGGAACTCGACCGGCTATGAAAGGCAAGTGCCCAGCTTGTGGCACAGGTATGTATAAGATTTTGCCGAAGAGCGAGGCTTAAGAGCTAAAACATTCGACATCAGAAAAACGCCCTCAGGGGCGTTTTTCTATTAGAAAAGTGATGGGTGATTTTAGAGCAAGAGCTGTCTAGTAATTTTAGCGTCGTCTGTAGTTTGAATTTATTACATTTTTCCTAATTCTTCTTCGAGTAAGCGTCGTGCCTCTTCAGGTGGTGCTTTGCCGCGCGAAACCTTCATTACTTGACCGACTAAAAATTGTACAGCCGTAGTCTTACCTTTTCGCCAATCTTCGACCGCCGGAGGATTATCAGTTAAAACTTGTTTAACTATTTTATCTAGCTTACTCAAATCATTCATTTGACCGAGATTTTTTTCTTCCATGATTATTGATGGATCGGCACCAGCTTGAGTCATTTCATTTAAAATAATCAGAGCATTCGGTCCGGTTACTTTATTCGTTTGCACCATGGTTAACAGCTCGGCAAAATTTTCTGGTGTGATTTTGACTGTTCTGATGTCCAGCTTATGTTCGGTCATTACTCCGACCAATTTGGTGAGTAACCAGCCCGAGACTAGCTTAGCTCGACGCTCTGGAGTTAATGGTTCGATATTGGGATCGGCACTAGCAACACTCGAAGTCCACTCATCAAGCTCACTAAACACTCGCTCGGCAAAATCTGCCAGTTCTTTTTGTTCGCACATGGTTTTCGCTTCGGCTCGTGATAGATTGTACTGCTCCATAAATCTGAGTCGGCGCGCTTCTGGTAATTCACTGATTGAAATTTGCTCGCGTATTTCAGTGAGATCCATGGGGGGCAGATCTGGCTCAGGGAAGTAACGATAATCACTCGATCCTTCCTTGGTGCGTTGCTCAATTGTTACACCGCGTGCATCATCCCAGCCACGAGTAGATTGTATGGCCGGCGGTTTTCCATCCAGCCATAATTTGGTCTGTCGTTTGATTTCATATTCAAGTGCCCGTTCAACCGCCCGAAAAGAATTGAGATTTTTGAGTTCGGTTTTAGGACTAAATTGTTTCACCCAGTCTTCATTGAGTGGATTATCCGGAACTTCGCGTAAAGATATATTCGCATCACAGCGCATATTTCCCTTTTCCATGTCCGCATCAGACACATTAAGATAACGAAGCATCAGCCGCAATTCCTGCAAAAAAGCTTTAGCTTCAGCCGGAGAGCGTAGATCGGGCTCAGTAACAATTTCTACCAGTGGCGTGCCACCACGATTGTAATCAACAAGTGATACTTTACCGTCGCCGGTGCCCGAATGTTGCAGTTTGGCCGCGTCCTCTTCAAGGTGGACGCGAGTGATGCCAACACGAAATTCACGTTCGTCGTCTTGACTCTCATTGATCCGCAAGATTAGTTCGCCGCGCTCGGCAATGGGCAGATCAAATTGTGAAATTTGATAACCCTTCGGTAGATCTGGATAGAAATAATTTTTTCGGTCAAATTTGGAGCGAGTCGCTAATTGAGAACCTAAAGCCTTGGCAATTTTAAGCCCGTTCATTACTGCTGAGCGATTGATATTAGGCAGGGTTCCGGGGTGGCCAACACACGTTGGACAGATGTTGGTGTTCGGCGGATCGAGTTCGCCTCGATTCGGGCAAGCACAAAACATCTTAGTGTGAGTTTTAAGTTGAGCATGAATTTCTAGTCCGATGACCGGTTCTAGTCGCATATTATCAATAATTAAACAGATTACTTGTTTGATTAGGATTGCATTTTGGGCTCAGTATTTCAAGTTTGAGAAGGAGAGACACCTGAATATTTAATCCCCACTTAATTTATTGGCTTGATTCAATCTAAAAACCGAACCCAGGTTCGGCTTTTGATTACTATAAAATCAACTAACCTTTTCTTTTTAAATCCAACCACAGGGCGATATCTGCTCCAAGCACCAAAGCCATGGCAAAGCCTTTGGTGGTTTGTGGCACAATCGCCGTGATCAGGGTGTGAGTGCGTGACAATTGACTGGCGTCTGGTAATTGACCAAAAAACATTCGAATGTCGCCGAGCACTCCACCTAGAAGTAGATAGATCAGAGAATCGGCCAAGGAGGCAGCCACACTGAAGAATAACAAGGGGATCAAAACACGCAGAAAAACTTCCCACCAGCGACCGGTGACCAAATTGCGACTAGCCGCCAGAGCTGAAGTACCACCAATATTGTCCAGCACGGTGTGATAAGCCGAAAATTTAAACCAAATAAAAAAGATCAGCGCTGGAATAACAAGCAGAAAAAATCCAAAAAAGATAGCTAGGCTGGTTAAAATTGATACCCAAAGCAATGGCAGGAGACGATGAAAGCCATGATGCAGTGAGTCGCGGACATCAATGATTTTTGTGTTGGCTAAGCCCTTGGCCGTGATGTCAATCATAGCCGCAGTTACTGCCAGGAAAGCCAGTGATGCCGGAATAGACAACATGACGAACATCATCAGCTGTTCAACTTTATTTTGTACTACGGATTGCAGCAAAACTAACAAAGTCCACTGTAGAACACTCAAAACCACAATCCAGACCACCATTTCGGCGTAGGCCCGGAAATTTTTACGAAAGTTTTTCCAGGAGACAGCAATTAGATCAGCTGGACCAATAAGTTGAGACATGTGAGTAACGGTTGATTAGAGGAATCTTAGTTCAGGAGATCAGACGATATTTGGCCAAGATTCTTATTAATGTCAGCAGTATATCATTTTTGAGTTGGGTCGCGAAGACAGGACTCGATAACAAAAAAGAGCCGAGCCGGCTCTCTGTCTTTACTTTACGATTGTCGTGGTGGTTTGTTCGGCTGGCTGGAGTAGGGGAGTCACAGCCGCCCAAGTCAATTCATGAATAGCTTCACGGGTCAGCAAATTTCCTTTCGGAGCACATTCGATTAATGTGTAGCCGGTGAAGTTTTGTGTGATCTCCAGATAGGTGCGTTCAGCCGCTCGAAGATGATCAGGATCAGCCTCATGGGCATCTTTAGTCTGACCACGATTCTCAATGAGCTGAAGAGTGGTTTCAGCCGGTACGTGCAAAATGATATTACGATCCGGCTTGGGAATTCCGAACAAGCCAAACTCCAGCTCCATAACCCAACGATAATAGTTGAATCGTTCGGTGGCGTCTCTGAGTTTACTGCCCTGGTGACCCAAGTTCGAGGCAACATAACGATCGCAAACTACATGTCGTCCAAATGCGAGTTCAGCCCGAATTTTATGACTGATAGCGTATCGATCCACGGCGTAAAATATGGATGCGCGATAAGGGCCGACTTCTTCAGGTGTACCATATTTTCCGGCCAGGTACTCCTCAACCATTCCGGCACTTTTTTGACCGTATTGCGGAAAGGCAAAGGTGACAACCGGAAGATGAAGAGCTTGTAGTCGTTTGACCAGCAAGTCAGCCTGAGTCTGCTTACCTGATCCATCCGTACCTTCAATGACAATGAACTTTCCGTGTTGAGTAGCCATGTTTCCTCCTGGGTTATTACGTGATTTTAAGCGTTATTTTTTTCTAAAGCTCTCTCTTTCACTCGTTGCTGCGCTTCTGAATCAGCCCGAGCCCATTGATAATCGTTATAATCAACGAATTTAATGGCTTCAGCCAACCAGGGTGAGCGTTGGCTTAGGGCTCGATGCATCTCTTGGCCAACTCGTCGATAACTGGCATGACCCTGCGGTATAGTACGTAGTTCTATTAAATGGAAAGCTTCGCGGTCATTAAGTCCCATCAACCAACGCACTTTATTACCATGTAGTGTAGCGTAGGAAGCCTCAGCCGGGAAGTTCGGCAGTAGTCGTTCGTATAAAGCCACAGCTCGTTCGTGGCATCTGTGAGCACGATCGGCGTAACCGGCGGCAATTAAATCTTCAGGCAGTGAGAAACCCAGCAATGGGGAGAATTTTTGGCGGAGCTGGGTGGTCATGCGGTGACGCATCAGATCTTTATAAGTACCGAAATCAGTGAGTAAATCGAAAATATGTGGATAGCCTGCTTCGAAAGCTCTTCCCGGTCGGTCGCGTCTAGTTTGACGATCTCCAATGTAAGCCTGGCTGATTTCCTGGCGCTGCTTTGGAGCCATGTCTCGGATGATCGTTCGAAGTTGGGCAAGTGATAATCGAGTATAAGGATAAAGCATGTGAGCCAATGTCAGTCCATCTGCCTCATCTTGCATTATGTCCTGGACAGATTCGCCCTGCATTAAACGCAGGGCTAGATATTGTTCACCACTATCGACGAGAGTGACATAACCTTTAGTTTCCGGTTCGACACCAGCAAGTAATCGATCAGCCAGAACATGCATTTGATTACGAATCGTTATTTGATAATCATTGCATTTAGCGCGTTTTACATAGCGTGGCATGATTTGATCCAGCGCGCGGTGAGCCTGTTCGCCAAGTCGCTGAACTTCCGGAATGTCGCTGGTGTAGCAGTGTGAGATCAGTCCCTGAAAGAATCGTCCATTGCCAAAGATGCCAACATTAGTCTTGGTTGATAGCGGTAAAAGATAGCGCAGAGTGTCGCAAGCCTTAGTGCGAATGTCCATTTTATAAGTTCGCTGGAAGGCCTTGATATCATTGTTGTCTGTCAATTCAGTCAGATGTTCTTTATGTCCATCGCCGTTAATATCATATTCAGCCAGCTCGACCGGTTTCAGTTTGCGATAATATTGTTGCATCGGCTC
This sequence comes from Patescibacteria group bacterium, assembly GCA_018813785.1. Classification (GTDB taxonomy): domain Bacteria; phylum Patescibacteriota; class Patescibacteriia; order SG8-24; family SG8-24; genus JAHJAU01. Next base: position 19,776 of record JAHJAU010000068.1, read on the forward strand.
GACCAGGTCAGCATAAGTCGAGAAAATAAAATCCATGGTTTCGATATAGGTGCTGGCATGTTCGGAATTCATGATTTCCGGCGGCCGAACATACATCCAATGACCGTTGTTGTCACGCTGATCATAAAAGACATATCGGGTTGATTGTTCAATGGGTGAACCACCGATGCGTCGATCCTCGATCTCTTTGGTGGCGATCATTGAAATTTCTTCGAATGAAACATGAGCACCTTCAAGTTCACCGACCGAATCATCACCAAAAGCGATTAAAACTCGTTCGATCAAATCCTGGGCTCGCGCCGCATCGATGTTTCCTTCGCTGATGAATTCTTTTAAGAGTGTATCGCGAAAGCCGCCCGGAGCCCGGCTATAACGGGCATAGATCGCGCCCACCAAACCTGGCATATTGCGTACCGCAAAGACATTGTCATCAACCGAAGTGACATATTTTTCCAGTAATTTTTTTTCTTCCGGGGTGAAGTTGGGCATATGTCGGTTGGCGATGGTTATTAGTTGACTGCGACCAGTTTAGCACTCGAGGCTGGGTAAGCAACGGTAATTTAGCGTAGTTTATCCACAAAAATGCTGGAGATTACTTTTTTTATCTGGTTTTGGTAGGGTAGAAGCACTATGAGTAAAGGTTTGTGTGTCGTTATTACCGGGTCATCCGGTGCCGGTAAGACGTCGGTTGTCCGTCGTCTACTAAAGCAAATTTCGGGTTCGGCGCGGTTGATTACAACCACATCCCGAGAGCTGCGGCCAGAAGAAGTTAATGGCGTGGACTATAATTTTGTCTCGCGTCAGCAATTTGAGAAACTGGTTAAGCAGGGAAAGTTCCTTGAATGGGAAGAGAATTACGGTAATTTGTATGGCTCAGAACGAGCTGTGCTCGAGCAAATGCTAGAGCGGCATTCAGTAGTTCTGGTTACGCTTGATGTTCGTGGTGCCAAGTCGTATCAGAAGGTCTACCCTAGCGCTATTATTGTAGCTTTGTCTGTTCCAGTAGATCAGATTTTGGAGCGTATTACTGCTCGGGCACCGATCGATTCGGCTGAGCTTGAGCGACGTATTGAGGCAGTGACCAGAGAGCAGGCTGAAATTGATACGTTTGATTTTATTGTGGAAAATCGAGCTGGTCAACTGGAAACAAAAACCGTCCCACGCACTGAGAAGATCATCCTTAACGAGCTGACCAAGCGTCAATCATCGACCAGAGCGTAAGGTCAGAAACCACAAATAAAGAGGCTTTTCATCAGTCTCTTTTTTAATTCAACTGCGCGGCGGTGAAATTTTAAGCGTGATAACCCGAAGATTAGTTTTGCTGAATATAAAATCACCGGCATGAGCCGGCGGCCAGGTTTTGATTCTCTGTTCTGAATATTAATGTCAACCAGTACTACCAAAGCCACCTCGATTTTTGGCTGTAGCCAGTTCGTGCTCCACCAGTTCAATCCGGGCAATCGGAACGATCAAGGCCTGAGCAATGCGCTCGCCGCGTTCAACAGTGACCATCACGTCAGTATAGTTGAATAGTTGTGCCAGTAGTTCATCTTTTGGGCCACGATAATCTTGATCGATGATACCGATGCCATGTGGTACAGATAATCCTTTTTTCTTTGGTGTGGAAGATCGTGCAGCGATAATCAACGCATAACCCGGAGGAATCTGGACGATTAGATTTGTTGGAATAAGGGCAATGGTTTGTGGTTCTATTACAACCGTTTCGCGCGCGTATAAATCAAAAGCAACTGCGCCAGCAGTTTCGTATTTAGGGAGAGGTAGTGATTTGTCGATGCGAGTGACGGGTAGCTGCATATAAGATGAAGGCGCGGGAGTATAACCAACTTAGGAATTCATCATGAATTCTATATCCGATTTTACATTATTCCGGTTGCTTCGCCTATGGCATCGATAATGAATCGAGCCGCTGAAAATGAGATCAGCATGATAAACAAACCAATAACGGCATTTTTGATGCCAGCAACTGCTTCTTCGCGTTTTTCTTCATTCCCACCATGAGTCATGTATTTAAAGCCCGACCACAAGATGATTAACATCAACAGAAAACCCATCAAGCCAATAAATATTTGAATCAGCTGAGCCACAATTTCACGGATGTCTTTGTCAGGCAAACCAAGAGTTTCAGCGTAGGGCATTCCGATGTCAACCTGGGCAATCGCCGGTAGAGCCCAAAATAAACAAACCGCAAAACTGGTTGCTGAGGCAACCAGTATTTTTGTGGATAAACAGTTTAACGGTTTTTCAGTCATTATTTTACAGTCCAATCATCTGGCAACTTTGATGCTCGGCCCCATGGTCGAGGTGATAAATACGTTCTTAATATAGTTACCCTTGGAAGACGAAGGCTTGGCTTTCTTTAAAGCCTCCATTAAGGTCTCAAAGTTTTCGCTCAGTTTAGCTTCACCGAATGAGGCGCGACCAATTACCTGATGAATATTAGCCGTGTCATCGTTTTTGAAAGCCACCTTGCCGCGCTTCATAGCTTCAATAGTTTTGCCGATGTTTGGTGTGACTGTCTCATTCTTTGGACTTGGCATTAAACCACGAGGTCCAAGTATTTTTGCGATTTTGGCCAGCTTCGGCATCATATCCGGAGTGGCGACAGCCACATCGAAATCACATTTGCTGGTTTTGGCAATTTCCGCGATTAATTCCTCACCACCAATTAATTCAGCCCCAGCTTTCTGAGCCTCTTTTTCTTGATCAGGTGTGCTGACGAAAGCTGCCACCTTTTTTGTCTTACCAGTTCCATGAGGCAGGGTGACAGTGGAGCGCACCTGCTGATCACCCTTTTTGGGATCAATACCCAGGCACACGTGCACCTCGATTGAAGAATCAAACTTGGTGTTTGAAGTTTTTACAGCCAGAGCGATCGCCTCAGCCAGCTCATAAGTTTTTTTGTTATCGAAAGAGGATTTGAGTTCGTTATAGCGTTTACCGTGTTTCATATGATTGTGGTTCAGGCGAGCCCAAGGCTCTCCCACATTTAGATAATTATTCGAATTAAATTAATCGTCTGTTTTTAATCAACAACCTCTAATCCCATTTGCCGAGCCGTACCCTCGATAGTTCGCATGGCTGAGTCAATATCCCGAGTGTTAAGATCCGGCATTTTCTTTTCAGCAATTTCTCGCACTTGAGCTTTGGTAACTTGGCCGCATTTTTCGGCCAGTGGTTTGCCCGAGCCTTTCTTGATTCCCGCGGCCTTTATCAGTAATTGTGCCGCTGGTGGGGTTTTCAGAACAAAACTATAGGATCGATCTTCATAAACATTGATGACACAAGGAATGATGTCACCACCCAGTTGCTGGGTTGCCGCGTTGAATTTCTGACAGAATTCCGCGATGTTCAGACCGTGCTGACCGAGAGCCGGACCCACGGGCGGCGCTGGATTGGCCTGACCGGCCGGAATCTGTAACTTAATCTGTGTTTTGAGTTTTTTCTTGCTAGCCATAATGATTAGTTGAATTGGAAAAGGGGCCAGATTGCCCGACGGGCGGAGAGAAGCGGCCTGAGTCCCAGACCCTCCGCTTGCTGTGCGAAGGTTACAGCAAAATTAGTCCCTTTGCAAGGGGTAGAGTCTTTGATTTCAGTTAGGAGATCAGATGAATAAAAAACACCGTAAATTAGCGGTGTTTATTGAATTGATCGTTCAACCGTCAATGCCTACGGATTTGAGGTCGCGGAACAATTCTGGCTGTAAATCGAAAAAGCGTTCGTTTTTTGGTGGTTTAACGTCTACCGGTCGTACCGCATCCCAGCGTTGTGGTGAGCAGGGGAATGGATGTCGAGCGTCATGAATTTTGATCGCCTCGATTGTTGTACCAGCCGACAGCACAATGAAGTTTCGATGCATGCCATCCATCAGAAGCAATCGTGTGTCGTGCTGCTCGATAATCGGCGGTAGGTAATGAGCCAGAGCGATTGAGCCATCGGCAGTTCGACCCAGCACGATTTGCGCGGTGAGTTTGGCGAAGCCTTTGGTCAAACAGAAGCCGTCAAACAGGCTGCGGAAGTTTTCAATCAGTGAGCCGTAATTTGCCCGCTCAACAAACGTTTGACCCACCATGAGCGAGCTTGGATCAATTCGCATGGTTTGAATTTTACAGCCGGCGAAGGGGTGAGCGGTTGGATCTCCTCGTAGAGTTACGCTTTCGAGCAGGCGGCAAAGATATGGTTTGGGCATAGCCTGAATGCTCAGCACTTGGTTTAGATCACGCAAGGACACAAAGCGATCTGCCTCTGTCCAATGCGCCAGAAATTCAGAGCGCTGAATTCCAGTCCGTTGTTCGAATTCATTCAGATTCACTGGATTGAACATGATTTTCTCCATGTGTTGATAAAGATCGTGTGGCGATAATAACAGGCTGAATGATTGAGTGTAAAGTTGATAATTGAAAAGTGTCAGATAGTTTTTTGCTCAAAACTGCCTGACACTTTTTAGGTTTGACACCCATATCCCTTTGTAGCAAACTTTTTAGCTCTTTTAAAAATGGTCTTTAGCTACTGGAGAGATTTCAACCCAGCAGCGGTGCTTGCAAGTATTTGCTCTTAGCTCTTTGACCCTTAATTTTGTGCTTTGATCCCTTGAACTTTGCCCTTTGGCGCGTGCCCCTGCACCTGGTGTTTCCACTACGCCGGGCGTTTTTTAAAATCAAAAACAAACCCCGCATCAGATCGATGCGGGGCAGTGAGAGGTTTTTTGTGGGATACAGAATTACTCGTTGAGTTTTAGATCGGCGAGAGCGGCGAAGGGGTTGTGAGTGAGACCAACCGGTTTTTTCCCATGAGGTACAGGTCGACCGTCGCGACGATTTTCTTGAAATCGTGTTGACGACGGTTGCTGCCCAGCGAGGACAGCGGTTGGCCGAGTCGGGGTAGGTTTTTCAGCCGTCGGTCGCGGAGTCGGTTGCCGGGGAACATTGGTCATAGGTGAGGTGCTGATGATAGGCCGATTGAAAGCCGAGCCGTTCTCGATGGCCCGTCGCAAACACTCGGCGAGTCCTGCACCATCCGGCTGAGCCACAAGCGGAATGAATCCGCGTCGCGGTTCGTTCACGAGCAGACCGGGCAGGCTCTCCTTCAGACCCTCGAGATGCATGCCGGTCGAGAGAACGACATGACCATCCGGCTGAGCCACGACCGCAATGATGTTGTGTGGACCTTCCTGCTGATTGGCCCACCAGCAGGCGTAGGTGAAAAGGCGCGGGCTGGTTGACTTGGTATGCACGACGACATACCTAGTGGGCTTGAAAGGCGCGCCCGCCTTTTTGTTGCGGGTCGTCCGCCAAGCCGTGATCCGACTGGTCAGAGCTGGATCCAGGAAATCCGACTTGGCTTGCAGCCAGGCTGCCTGATAGGCATCGAGACAACGCTCCAGCCAGTTGTGGCAGTCTGGGTTGACAGCGATCATTCGGTCGTAACCCAACGAATCGCGAACCAAGTCCGTGAGCTGGGAATATTCATCCTCATCACCCGCTTTTCTCTCCAGCTCAAGATCGATCGCATCGAATGCTGACCGGACATACTTCGCGATGGCTGCCTGACCAAGTGGTCCATCATCCTGGGCGAGCTGGCCGTTGATGGCGCTGATCACATCCGGCCGGGTGTTTGGCCAGCGTGGATGATCTTGATCGATGAGTTCATGCGAAACCGGGAGACCGCGCTCTTCGTAATCGATGAGCACCTGAGCCAACGGCTGGAGATGGGCGACACAGCTACTGCTGTGTCGGTTCCAGGCCTTGCGCAGTGTTGACTGCGGCGAACCCTCTTCCTCGGGGGACACGCCCAAGTAGTCGATGAACAGTTTGCCAATCAGACTCCGTTCCATTTCTGCCTCCAAGGCGGCCTGTTTAAGGCCGAAAAAGCGGACCATGGATCCGCGAAACACACTTTTTGTATCGAACTAATCATTGATCACTCGACCAATGAACGGCTTAATATAACAAAAAAGTTAGGGAGTGTCAATCCGTGAATCTTAAAAATGCCAGACAGCTTTTGAATTAAAATTATTTGACTCTTTATCACTGTATTAAAAATCACCAGTCATTTTATGAATGATCTGGTGATTTTTTAGCCCAGGCTCAATTAGATTTTCTTCACCTGCAGGAAGTCCAGTTCTACTGGAGTCTCACGACCAAACATAGAGACCAGTACTTTAATCTTACCGCGCGATTGATCAATCTCAGACACCTTGCCCTCGAATCCTTTGAACGGACCATCGGTGATACTGACCGGAGAGTTAACATCGACATCAATTTTGTATTCTGGCTCATCGACACCCATGCGCTTCTGCAAAGATTTAATTTCGTTATCCGACAATGGTGAAGGGACGGTACCGGCACCGATAAATCCGGTAACGTTAGGTGTATTTCGCACCACATACCAAGAGTCATCAGTTACAACCATTTCGACTAACACATAGCCAGGGAATATCTTTTCTTCAACAATTTTACGCTTTCCATTTTTGATTTTTATCTTTTTTTCCTTGGGGATCATGATATCAAAAATTTTGTCCTGCATGTCCATGGATTCGATTCTTTGTCGGAGATTGTGGGCTACGTTTTCCTCATAGCCGGAATAAGTGTGAATGGCGTACCAGCGCCGTCCACGGTGTTCTGTTTGTTTCGGCATAAATTTCGTTAGCTACTCCCGCCGGAGTTGCCAATGAGCTATCTCAAGTTGATAAATTGTTGAAATCCAATCTCAAACAGTTTGTCCGCAATGGTGAAAAAAGCACCGACGGCCAGCGAGAGACCAACCACGATCATGGTGTCGCGGATAACCTGTTTGCGAGTGGGCCAAGAAACCTTTTTTAACTCTTCGCGTGAATTGCGGATGTAGTTAGTAAGTGGATTGTTGGTTAGCGATATATTCGCCATATTTAATGGTTCTAAAAACCGCCCATATCGGCGGTGATTCACTTGTTTAAGTGGACTATACATGATGATTTGCTGGTTGTCAATTTCTGGTTGTCAATTTCTATCCTGTCAGGCTGATTAAGTCAGAATAAAAAAACGACGCAGTAATGCGTCGTGATTGCAAAGTAGGCTAGGAGCTGTCAGCTGACTAGTTACGGGTTCAGCAGGCGGCGTTCGATATCCTGATGCTGGCGTTCAGCTCTCTCTGCAGAGCTTTGCTGCTCAAGCTTCCACTGATTGTGCCTGAAACTGCGATTCCAATCTCCAAGTGACATGACGACCCGCGTGCCATCGGGGCAGTAGTTGTAGAACGCGTCTTCGGTCACTATTGGAGTGCGGTACTCGACCAGCACATGGCCTTCCAGTCGTCGCAACAGGTGCAGACTGGTACCGTTTCGCTCGGTAAAGCAGTCGGTTTCCTGGCCGACCGGCGTGAAAATCTCGTGACTGTCGATCAGTTCGAAAGAATCGGTCAGTGAGAAAGGCCCCCACCAGTTGCTATAGGTGGAGTAGAAGTGACCAGTCAGAAAGGGAGCGCTTCCGACCGACAGACAGAGCAACAGCCAGAGACCGACACCGATAAAAGTCGGGATACTGCTCTTTTTTGCTCGATTTCGGACTGGTTCGAGATTCGGATTAGCATCCGACTCGACATCTGTCTCGGGCGGGGCTTGGAAAGGAGCTACCATTTGATCCTCCTCGTTCGGCGGTTAATTGCCGACGTAAGAAATTAACACGCTCGAAATTATTTTGTCAATAGCTTTTGACACAAAAGATGCCCGCAGGCATCTTGTTTGAGTTTAAAGTAGGATTTTGCGTTTACTGAGCAAGCAGACGTCGCTCGATTTCACGATGGCGTTGTTCAGCTGCCAGAGCCTCATTTCGGTCTGCCAGCTGCCAACGATAGCTCCTGACCTTGGAATTCCAGTCGTGGAGCGACATGATGATTCGCGCTCCGTTCGGGCAACGAGTATACCAGTCGTCTGCGCTAACTCTCGGTGTACGATATTCGATCAGTACGTAATCTTCGACGTGGTTGAGTAGGTGCAAACTCGCATTCCGTCTTTCCGGCCAGCAGGTAGTTTCTGTATCGACTGGCGTGAAATCGTTGGCATCACTGAACAACTCGATCGAGTCAGCCAGAGGAAACGGACCCCACCAGTTATTATAGACGTTGGAAAAATGAGCTGAGAGACCAACAGCCACAAAAGACAAGCTGGGCAGAGCAATGATAGCGATTATAATTAGTGTCGAGGAAATATTGCTGCTGTTTTTCTTCTGGTTTTGAGTTGATTTGGTTTTCGGGTCGTTGCCTGATCCGACATCTGTCTCGGGCGGGGCTTGGAAAGGAGCTACCATTTGATCCTCCATGTTCGGCGGTTAGTTGCCGACATAGGAAATTAACAGACGTTAACTAGATTTGTCAATCTTTGTAAATCATCTTTGTAAATCACCTCGCCGGTAACAAAAATCCGGCTAGGTTGTTAGGCCGGATTTTCTATTTATAATATTAGATTTAGATATCCAGATTTTTAACATTTTTGGCGTGGGTCTGGATAAATCTTTTGCGCGGTTCAACATCCGAACCCATCAATATACCGAAGATTTGTTCTGCCCGAGCCGCGTCATCAATAGTGACTATTTTCATGATGCGTTTGGTCGGATCCATGGTGGTTTCCCACAATTGATCCGGATTCATTTCACCCAAACCCTTATAGCGCTGGACATTCACCCCGCTAACAGTTTTTACTTCACCTTCCTCAGTCTCGCCATTTCCAAGAGCTTCTTCTACGGCCGCTTTGGCCGCCTGCTTTTTAGTACTGGCTTTTCCCGTTTCCAATTTAGCTGATTTGGCCAGTAGTTCGGCTGTTAGTTTATCCCGCTCTTCCTCTGAATACGCATAGTGGAATTCTTTACCCTTAGCCACGCGATACAGCGGAGGTTGAGCGATATACAAATGGCCACGCTCGATGAGTTCACGGAAGTAACGATAGAAAAGTGTCAGGAGTAACGTGCGGATATGAGCGCCGTCAACATCAGCGTCAGTCATGATCACAATGTGTTCGTAGCGCAGGCCTTCTATGTCAAACTGTTCACCGATGTTGGTACCCAAGGCGATGATCAGCGATTTGATTTCGTTATTGGTGAGAATCTTGTCCAGTCGGGCGCGTTCCACGTTCAGGATTTTACCGCGCAAAGGCAGAATTGCCTGGGTTTCACGATCGCGACCCTGTTTGGCTGAACCGCCGGCTGAGTCACCCTCAACGATAAATAACTCTGACCGCGAAGCATCACGAGTCGAACAATCCGCCAGTTTACCAGGCAGAGTCAGTCCTTCGAGTACTCCTTTTCTTAAAATAGTGTCGCGAGCGGCTCGGGCAGCGAGCCTGGCTCGTGAGGCAATAACACATTTTTCGATGATCGCCTGAGCGTCTTTCGGGTGTTCCTCAAGGAATATCTCTAGGGCTTCAGCCAGCACCGCCTCAACAGCCGTTCTGGCTTCTGGATTGCCAAGCTTAGCCTTGGTTTGACCTTCAAACTGCGGTTCTTTGAGTTTTATACTAACTATTGAAGTCAGTCCCTCGCGCGAGTCATCACCGGTAATATTGTCATCTTTCTCTTTGAGGATGTTATTTTTGCGCGCGTAGTTGTTCAGTACGCGAGTCAAAGCGGTTCGGAAACCGACCACATGCATTCCACCTTCCGGATTGTAAATATTATTAGCAAAGGCGAAACCATTCTCTTGGAAGTCATCAGTGTACTGCAAGGCAATTTCTACTTCACCCACGTCGTCACGTTCTTTTCGTACATGGAAAATATTTGGATGCTTAGCTTCTTTTTGGTGGTTGAGGTGAGCTACATATGATTTAACTCCACCCTCAAAATAGAAAGTGTGATTTTTTTCCAATTCTTTACTGCGTCGATCTTGAACAATGATTTTAATTCCAGCCGTTAGATATGCTTGCTGACGCAAGTGAGAGATAATCGTATCCCAGTTAAAATCCACTGTTTCAAAAATCGCCGCATCTGGTTTGAAAGTGATAGTGGTGCCCGTACCTCGGATGGCTTTGACTGCTTTGACCTTGCCTTTGGGCTTGCCGTAATTGTATTCCTGCATCCAAAGCTTGCCGTCGCGTTTTACTTCGGCTCTAACATAATTGGATAAGGCATTGACCACTGAGACACCCACGCCGTGTAAGCCACCGGAAACTTTGTAGCCGCCAGCGCCAAATTTACCGCCAGCGTGCAGTTTGGTCATCACCAGTTCCAACGCTGATTTTTTGAATTGTTTGTGCATCTCAACTGGAATGCCACGACCGTTATCTTCAACCGAAATCGAGCCATCTTTATTCAAGGTGACGGTGATGGTGTCGCAGTGACCGGCCATAGCCTCATCAAACGAGTTGTCCACGACCTCCCAAATTAAGTGATGCAGACCAGATGCGCCAGTTGAACCGATGTACATGCCAGGTCGACGACGGACTGGCTCAAGACCTTCCAGCACCTGAATTTGTTTGGCGCCGTACTCGTTTTTATCGGCCACAGCTTTTTTGGGTTTGGTCACAGCTTTCGCTGACGCGGCTTTTTGCGGTCGGTCAGATTTTTTACCTTTGCTATTTTTTGCTCCTTTTTTAACAACCATAAATAGGGTCACATGAAAGTCCGCACTCGCGGACTAATACGCGAGGATATTAGCACGGTGACGCACTTTGGGCAAGGTGACTCAGGCCAGCTTAGCGGTTGACAAAATTGATCAATTATGCCAAATTAATCTGTCGGTTGAGTTGGTTTTTGCGTGACGAGATAAGGAGGGAACGATGGCCGGGAACAGGATCAGTCAGGTGGTGGTAATGGATGAACTTGATGGTACAGTCGATGAATTTCGGCAGGTGTTCAACATCGAAGATTGTCTGTTGTTTCCATATGATGAGCGTTGCGATAATCCGGTTCGCCTTGTGGCCGGGGATCGACTTCATTATGGTCCGGTACAGACCGTTGGTCAGAGTTGCCTAATGTTGCGGGTTGTTATTCTGACTCTGGAAGGTTCAAGGGAGACGCAGACTCGTTTGGCGATCTATGGTCGACGTCAAAGTTCGGGGGAGCATCGGCTTAACTCCGGTTACTTCGCAGTTCGAGCACTGCTGATTCCAGGTGACCAAATCCAAGATGCCTGGTCAGAGATTCAGTCGGCGGTGGCAGCTGGTAATGTTTGGACCGTCAGCAAGTCAGCTGGATATCCAGTACTGTTTCTTACGTGTAATGACGGCAAGGTCGAGTGGCGGCAGATCTAACGATTGATCGTTCACATTTCAGATCAGACGAACGAAGTCTCATTGATGAGACGACTGCTTCTTAGTCGTCTTTTTTTTGTACCTGTCACCCTCGACAGGTAAAAGGGACAGGCACACTAAGAATTTTTTATTTTTTAGAGAAAAATAAAAAAAACGGGTGATGACCCGCTCTGATTAAATTGACGAGATTGGTGATGTTTGCCATCAGGTAGAGACAAGTGGCTCTATCCGATCTGGTTGGCGAACAGCTGACGAATTTCTGATGGGCACTCTGCTGGTTGCCAGCTCGGGTCGTACAAACCCTGATCGAAGCTCAGGCGATCGTATTCGAATTCTCCCGGTCTCTTACCGTAACCAAGATGCGTTTGCAGATCAAAGAACTTTAGAACTTCGATAGTCACACCTTCTGCCCGGGCGATAGCCTCAACGATACGCTCCGCAACGTTGATGGTTGAAGTGGTTTGGGTAATACCGGTGAAGGTACAGCGGTCATCGATGATGACATACAACACTTCACCGACCGCTCGATTATACCCTTAATAACGGAGATGTTTGATTTCCGGCACGATTTTCTCCCTGGTTTAGTGCGACTCATCACTATAGTTGAAGCGTCTTTTTTGTCAATGACCCAAAAATGATCGGGCTAACTGATATTAGGTTGAAATAAATTCGGTTGCAGCTCATGGCTTCAGCTATCTATTTTGATCCAGGATCGAGCAAACTTAGTTGGTGTGGTCGCGCGCGTTTGGTATCATGATTAGGTAATGACTAGTTTTTATATTATGGATACAGCTCCCGGTTCAGGTAATGAACTTACCGAGAAACAACTAAAGCTTGGTTATTGGTGGATAACCAATCGGCTTTTAGTTAAAAAGATTTTGACAGTCGTTTTAGGTGTGGTTGGTTTTTCGTTGTTGGCTTACGGTGCCTGGGGTTTTGCTGACTGGTTTATTGGTTCGGGTGTACGTGAACGAGCCGGGACAGCATTACTGACTAAAAATTTAACGGATTACACTTTTTTTCGTGAGTCGGGTCAACCCAAGCCACTGGTGACACAATCACCACTCGTTTTGTCCTCAGGGGAGGGGAGATATGATTTGGTGGCCAAGGTTAGTAATCCGAATTATCGCTGGTGGGTCGAATTTAGTTATAAATTTTCTGGAGCGGATTCATCCGATAAGATTTATGCCGAATATCTTCTTCCAACCGACACTCGTTACATTTATGTTTTGGGAGTGAAGGCAGAGCGGAAACCAGTACCCACACTGGAGATTGTCGATATTCATTGGCATCGAGTCGATGGTCATTTTATTCAGCCGGATTATCTAGCTTGGGCTACTGAACGACTGGATTTTACTATTGAAAATCCAAAGTATAACCCACCCGACCCCAACTCACCGATTCCGGTCAGTCGAGCCAGTTTCCGGGTGATCAATGGAACCGCTTATAGTTATGTCGCTGCGCCATTTTTTGTGGCGTTGTACAGCGGGAACAGATTAGTGGGTGTGAATCGTGTCGTGGCCACGCGATTTTTAGCTGGGGATCAGCGGGAGATAGAAGCCAGTTGGTTTACCGATTTGCCAAGCGTAACACGGGTTGAGGTACTGCCAGAACTGAATATTTTTGACAATAAAATATATTTGAAGCCTGGGGAGTAAAGAAATAGTTTTCGTATAGATATAAAGTGTCAGGTGGTTTTGGTGCTAAAACTATCTGACACTTTTTATACTTGTTTGGGATTGGCTGGGGTGATACAAGATAGTTAGATAAACATTTTACCGACGGTTTATAAAAATTAACCTGCTTATGGACAGACTAGAAATATCAACAATTCGTGATGGTTCGTTGGAACAAAATGAAGCTGGAGATTCGGAACAAAGAGGTGTGCAGCTTGGTAAATTTTTTGAATTAAAAGACTCTGAGATTGATGAAACGACTTTTAACTTACTCAAGCTCATGCTTGAGCAATATAATGAGTTGAGTCATATAGAGGTCGTTTTCATTCCCCCAGAAGAAACACCAGACACCGGAGGTTTTTTTCATCGAATTCAAGTTGATGAGAAAACTTTTATTCCCACTATATTTATTGTTTCTGAAGATCAGGAGCATTTACAAAGACTAAAAGATACTCGTCGTTCTTCTTCTCAAAGAGTTGCTGATTTACTTGGAGTGGATTTTTCACAGCTTAGTCCCAGACTGCTGAGACAATTCATCATCGCGCATGAGATGGGTCACGCAAATGATTATGTAAAAAATTATGAAACCAATCCCGAGTATCAGGGCTCGGATGCAGCAGAAGAATGGGATGTACACTATGAAGCGAATTTGTTAACCATGCCGGCCTCTGGATTCGATCCAGTTAGTCTGCGAGAGGAGGTCTCTAAATTTGAGAGTTTGGGAGATTTTTTGGCGGCTTACCCGGATGTTGCAAAAATAATTGAGCCCAAGGGAATAAAAACAGTCCAGGATCTTTTTAATGCACAAGAAGTCGCATATCGGACTTCTCCATATGAAAGCCAGGCTGACAATTTTGCCGCTGATTTTTTGCGAAGAAATGCCAAAGAATTAAATATTTCCGAATTGGCAAATGATGGAGGCTGTGATGAAGCGGCCTAAAAAAGCGAATTTATGTCGAGAACTGCTACCAATGACATCGTAAAATACGATTGGTTATTATTGGTCGCAATTATTCTGCTGGCTGTTTTTGGTTTGTCCGCACTTTACAGCACATCATTGGCTGGGGTGGTGAGTTTGCCTGGTGCGGCGGCAACTGAGCCAAACTTTGCTATTTTTTGGAAACAGTTTTGGTTCGCGGTGGTCGGTTTGTTGCTGGCCTTGGTTTTACCAGCCTTTGATTATCGTGTTTTAGCCGGGGCAGCGCGAGTGTTGATGGTGTTTTCTGTTATTTTATTGCTGGCGGTTTTGCTTTTTGGCACAACAATCCGTGGAACGACTGGTTGGTTTGGCATTGCTGGTTTTGGTATTCAGCCAGTTGAATTGGTTAAATTATTTCTCATCGTCTTTTTAGCAAAATATTTTAATGATTATGCCGGCAAGGAGCGTGGCCTAAAGCACGTGTTAGTTTCGGCCTTGGTTACTGCGCCAGTCGTCGGTTTAGTGATGTTGCAACCAGATTTCGGTTCAGCTTTATTATTAATGATAATTTGGGGCTCGCTGGCACTGGTCTCTGGTATACGACGAACCCATTTAATTATTATGTTGTTGGTCTTGGCGGCGGCCGCGTTGTTTACCTGGTTCTTAATTTTGCAGCCCTATCAAAAGGGTCGCGTTACTTCTTTTCTTGATCCGGAGAGCGATCCATTGGGCCGAGGTTACAACGTTACGCAGTCTATTATTGCTATTGGTTCCGGTGGGCTGACAGGGAAAGGCATGGGTTACGGCTCACAAAGTCAGCTGCGGTTTTTACCAGAAAGACAAACCGATTTTATTTTTGCGGTCATCGCCGAAGAGCTCGGATTTCTTGGGGTATTGTTTCTATGTGGTTTGTTTGCCGTAGTGTTTTGGTGCGGGTATAGATTAGTGCGTGAATCTCGCGATGATTTTACGTTATATCTAACACTGGGGATCACCATCTCCATTGCTGTGGAGGTGTTTGTAAATCTGGGGGGTAATTTGCGCTTGATACCAGTAACTGGTGTTACTTTGCCGTTTGTTAGTTATGGCGGTAGTTCGTTATTAGTTAAATTTGTAATGATCGGGGTTCTGCAGTCAGTAGCCATGAAGGGGAGATTACCCTCCAATTGATCTTAACAGGTGATCGGTGGGGTAGAGGTGGAAAACCATGAGTTAAAGAAGCGGTTCAGCTTCTTTTTTGCATAATGACTGATCACTAACGTCGATTTTATTGAAGTTTTAGATGAATTTTGACCGTTGAGCTAAAAAATGGTACTATATCAATAAGGATATCCGCAGACAAAAAAGTCAAAATTTGCGGAGTCTAAAATAAAAATATGAAAGCATCTGCAAAAAAGAATTTATCGCCCATGTTTGGTGATGATGTTAAGCTGATTTCTTATTGTCCGCTTTGTGGCTCGAGTTATACACCACTCCAAACACAAATTTTGGGTGAGAAAGAAGACAGTCACTTAATGCACATCCAGTGCGGTAATTGTTCGAATGCTATAATTGCGCTGGTTATTATTTCTTCGGTTGGTGTCAGTTCGGTTGGCTTGGTGACTGATCTTGGTTCCGAGGAAGTAGATCGATTCAGGGGAGACTGCCAGGTTACCACTAATGACGTTATAGACATGCATCATTTACTGCAAGATGAAGAGAAATTGTTTGCCAGACTGGCCTAGTAATTTAGATAAAAGATTAAGAAAGACCGGTTGAGGCCGGTCTTTTTGCTCGCTGGGAGCCATGCTATGGTCGCAAGTCTTGGAAAATTTTTTATAAAAAAGATCGTCGAGTTGGACGATCTTAAAGATGTGTTTTGGTTGACCTCAACTGGTGATGGTTGCTGAGTTCCGTTGGTTCGATCGCCGTAAGGCGAAGTTGATGAGTAAAACCAGCAGTGGGATCAGAATGAGTGC
>JAHJAU010000009.1 GCA_018813785.1 Patescibacteria group bacterium
AGTCGCTCGCGAGCGACAGGGTAAACTCTGCAGCTACCCATCACTCATCATTAACTCAAAGCAATTTTTCAACAGATGCTTACAGCTTTTACTCATTCTGCTACTCTGTCAGCGTATGCTATCTATCATCATTCCTACCTACAACGAGGAAAAATACCTGCCGTTTTTATTACGTTCCATTACTGCGCAATCTTTTGAAGACTACGAGATTATTGTGGCAGACAATCAATCCAAAGATTGCACACAGCGACAAGCGGATGCGGCTGGCGCCAGAATTGTTGCCGGCGGTTTACCGGCGGCTGGTCGTAACGCTGGTGCGGCTGCAGCCAGGGGCGATCTGTTGTTGTTTTTAGATGCGGACGTTATTTTGCCGGATCCTAAATTCCTAGAAGATACCGTAGCCGAATTCCGCCAGCGTGAGTTGGGTGTAGCGACGTGTAAAGTTGAGCCGCTATCAACCAAGAAGATCGACAAATATATGCACGAAGGTTTCAATTATTTTATGTGGGTGATGTCCGCCATAAAACCACACGCACCCGGATTCTGTATTTTTGCTCGTCGGGATGTTCACCAATTAATTGGTGGTTTTGACGAGGCGATTAAATTAGCCGAGGATCATGATTATGTTGAGCGGGCCGGTCGGGTTGCTAAGTTTCGCGTCTTGAAGTCACATCGTATTCCGGTTTCAGTGCGACGACTCGATAAAGATGGTCGATTCAAAACTTTTTTGAAATACATCGCCGCTGAAATTCATATCAGAACCAAAGGAGCCATCAAAAGTGATTTATTCAAGTATCGATTCGGGTATCAAGAAGAGGAACATTCTGAGAAGAAAAATAATAAAACTGTCTGACAGTTTTTAACGCTAAACAGCACCGACGCTTTCCATTATAATAATGAAGAATCGTGTCGGTGGCGTGGACAATTTTTATTGAAGATTTTGTCGATAAATTCTAGGCCTATGTCTGAAAAAAATTTTTTAATGGGCAATGAAGTGCTCGGTCGGGCTGCCCGGGCAGCTCAGGCTGATGCCATGTATGGTTATCCAATAACTCCAGCGTCAGAGATTATGCATTTTTGGGCTGGTGAAGCTGGTAGTGAAGCTGGTCATGATCAGGGATTAGTTTTCCAACAGGCGGAAGATGAGATCGGGGCGGGTTTCATGTTGATCGGTGGTGTACTCGCTGGTCGTCGGGCTTTCACCGCCACTGCTGGACCGGGCCATGTTTTGATGCAGGATGCGTTTGCTATGGCCGAGGCCATGCGCCTTCCAGTTGTCGCCTACATTATGCAACGCGGTGGGCCGTCTACCTCGACCGTTATTTATTCTCAGCAGGAAGTAACTTTGGCTTGTTTCGGTGGAAACGGTAACGGTTTTCGCATCGTTTATGCTCCCTCTACGTTGCAGGAATTGTTTGATTACGGCTTGAAAGTTTTTAATACCGCTTGGAAATATCGCTTTCCGACCTTTCTTTTAGGTGATGGTTATCTGGCTAAGATGTTGGGCGAAGTAGAGTTGTATGATCCGGCTGAACGCGGTCTGGAAATCGTACCAACCGAACCTTATCTCCTGGAGAAGAAGCGGGGGATTGATTTGAAAAACGTGATCCCTTCACCTGAGCTCGAAGTGCGTTATTCTGATGGGGTGGAATATGCTTGTTTGCGCAATTGTTTAAATATGGAAGAGGAGACTCTTACAGTAAATCAGGAAATAAAAGCCGCCTGGGATAAGATGGCCAAAGAAGTGGTCGAGCATGAATATGTTGGTCAGTCAGCAGCGAAGACCGTGGTTGTGGCTCAGGGCATCGTAGCCGCGGCAGCTCGGCAGGCGGTTCAGGAAGCAAGTGGCTCGGTTGGTTTATTCCGTCCGATTACGTTGAATCCGTTTCCAGTTGAGGCTTTACGTCGGTCGGTGGCTGGAGCTGAACGAATTATTATCGCTGAGTCGGCCTATAATCAGTTGGGGCGAATGGTGAAAGACGCGTTATATGGTCAGGTGCAGGTTCCGATTACGGAGTACTATCGACCATCGATGAGTATTTTGCCCGAGGAGATAGCCGAGCTGATTAAAGATAACGTAGCCGTTTAGTTTATGCCGGAAGAAATGAGCAAGTTAGAAATTAGGTCAGCACTGCCAAAATGTGCGCGATTGGATTCCAAACCACACTTGTTTTGTCCTGGTTGTGGTCATCCGGAGGTGCTGAAGGCGCTCGGTTTTGCCGTGGATGAACTTGGTTTACAGAGGCGGATCGCTTTCGGTGTTGATATCGGTTGTTCGTTGTTAGCCTGGGATTTTTTTGATTTCGATACGGTTGAGACACATCACGGGCGAACTGTGCCGGTGATGGTTGGTTTACGTTTAGGTAATCCGGAGGCAATTGCCGTGGCTTATGTCGGTGATGGCGGAGCTTACGCTATCGGCGCAGGTCATTTGCTGAATGCCGCCATTAGAAATGACAATATTTTAACCATCGTGGTTAATAATGGTTTATATGCCATGACCGGCGGACAGGAGGCACCGACCACTCATCCTGGCTGGAAAGTTAAGACCGCGCCCTATGGCGCAGATCAATACTATATTAAAGCGCCGGAAATTATTCGGAACGTTAATCCCGCGGCATTTGTGGCGCGCGGTATCACCAGTCGTCAGCCGGAATTGCGTCAATTGATGAAAGACGCGCTTCAACATATTAATGGTAATCACGGTTTTGCTTTTCTGGAAGTGTTGTCACAGTGCCCATTAAATTGGAAAACCATGGACAGCGCCGAGGCTACATTCCGTGTGCTAGAACAGGAACACGCTAAGTTGTTTCCGACCGGAAGATTTTAGATTAGTTGCAAAATTATGGCTGACACTTACAACATTATTATCTCTGGAGAGGGTGGGCAGGGTGTGCTTTCGATCGCAGAAATTATTGCCCAGGCTGCTTGGTTGCAAGGCAAGCAGGCAGTTTGTGTGCCATATTTTAGCACCGAAAAACGCGGTGGAATCTCGATGGCTTTTGCTCAGATCAGTGACCGGCCCATTGCTTTTCCCAAGTTTCGGCAGGCTGATCTTTGGGTGGCACTTTCCGAGCGAGCGGTGACCCGCCTGGAGAGTTATCTTAAAGCCGGCACAACGGTGATTGTAAACTCACATTTAGTAAAAGATTTATCGAAGCTTGAGTCGTGGCAACCCCGAATTATCGATGCCACAAAGATTGCCAAGGAGCAGCTGCATAAGCCACGCACTTTTAATATGGTTATTCTGGGAGCCATGCTTAATTTTGTGCCTGGTATAAGTAAAGAAGGTTTTGCCGCCGCACTCGACAAGCAATTTGCTGATAAATACGCACGCGATCCGGAATTAAAAAAGTTGAATCAACAAGCTTTTGAAATCGGTTACGAACTAATCAAGAAATAGTTGATGCGGCACAAGTTGATTGATTAGAAATAATCGTAACTAAAGCATTCGTTCGGCTTCGGGTAATAATTTTCAATTTTCATCCATTAATCACATGCCTATTAATTTACCGATAACACCGCAGGATTGGCCCAGGCGTCTTAAGGACGCTTTGTTCGGTTCGAATGACGCCATGCTTTCCGAGCTTTTACTAAAAGTTGGCGATGATGAGCTGGTTCACATCATTGACCAGCTGGCCATTAAGTCCAAGCTTCAGATTTTTCGTCTTCTATCACTTGAGCGGCGAGTGAAAATTTTTATTGATCTGAGCGATTGGTCGGTTGAATCAATAATGCCCCGACTGCGTTTTGAGGAAATTTGGGAGCTGATTAAAGCAGCCCAGTCAGATGACGCCGCGGATATCATTCAATGGCTGGATGATTCAATGCGTGATCGGGTAACTGAACGCCTGACGCGTGATGGTGATCCGCATGGTCTGCTGCCCCTATTGGTTTTTGACGAACATTCGGCCGGTGGTCGTATGAAAACCGAGATATTGCGTTTTCATGAGGAGTGCACTGTAGAGGAAGCGCGGCGGTTGATTGCCGCTGATTCTGATGCACGGCGTAAATCGCACTATGTTTATGTGGTTGATAAGTTAGATACCTTGCTTGGGAGATTCTCATTAATCAAGCTATTGCAGGCAGCAGCAGACAGTCGATTAAATCAAATGATGAATGTCGATATTGCCGCCTTGCCAGCAACGATGGATCAGGAAGATGTAGCTTTGATCTTTGATGAGCAGAGCGCTATTGAATTGCCGGTAGTTAATCATCGGCAAAAGTTGCTGGGCGTAATTACCGCAGACGATATATTTGCTGTCCTTGAAGAAGAGCATGGTGAGGATGTGACGCGATTAGCTGGTGTGCATGAAGACGCACACATTACTGATCCGATTTGGTTGTCGGCACGACGACGTATTCCATGGCTGGGTATCAATTTGATTACGGCGTTGATCGCAGCTATTGTGGTCAGCCTTTTTCAGGCCACGTTACAAGAGATGGTCATTTTAGCAGCGTTTATGCCGGTGGTGGCAGGTCTGGGTGGCAACGCGGCACAACAGGCTTTGGCAGTAACAATCAGAGCAATTGCTTTAAGAGAATTGCGACACTTGCGTATTATGCGAGTAGTGGCCAAAGAAGTAACTGTTGGAGTGATGAACGGCTTTTTGGCTGGGGTGATTATCGGTTTTTTGGCGGCGCTTTGGACTGGTGACTGGGCCTTTGGTGCAGTGTTAGTAATAGCTCTATCAATTAACTTATTACTGGCTGGTTTTGTGGGGGTGGCCATACCTCTCGTCATGCGAGCTCTGAAATCTGATCCAGCCCTGGCTTCCACGGTTTTTGTTACTGCCGCCACTGATATTTGTGGCTTTGCAATTTTTCTCGGTTTGGCCACGGTGTTGTTATAGAGGTTGGGATCGCGTCTTTAATGCTTAGTTCTTGAGGATTATGAAAAAAGTTCCGAATAATTTGGAGTTTGTCAGAGATTTAACCTGGCCGGAAGTTTTTGAAATTTGGCGTCAAAATGAGGAGAGGAGTGATGCTTGGCGGAAGCACTGGCTTGAGCGAGGTTTTGCTTCTTGGGAAGATTGGCGCCGTCGGTATGTTGAAGCTGCTGGGTTGGCTGAAAGTAGCTGGAAATTGTATCGCGTCATTGATGCGGGGCGTACAGTGGCTGGATTTCATGGCGGATCTTTCAAGAGTTGGGTCGATAAGTTTTATCAGGGAGTTACGGCACCAACTTTTGCCGCGCTGACCGAGCAGCCAGATATTCGTCTTCACCAGGGGATTCGACAAATGATTGAGACTTTTCGTGATCCGACTACGACCATTTCCGCTATGCTGACCGATGATGGTGTAGTGATCGTTGAGGGCATGCATCGATGTTGCGCGGTTGTTTTGGCAGCAGTCGAAGGAAAACCGATGGCCGTGGAATTTTATCTGGCCTTGGGTGAGTGTCCGAGGGACAATTTGCCGATCATGGGTGGTTATCGAATGGATGAAGCTAAGAGCTGAAAAATCAAGCCGGGATTTATTTTGTATTGACGTCAACAATTAAGCTCAGTAAAAACAATCTAGTCGTCATCTGTATATCTATGTCAGAAAAAAATAAGACATCACATAAAAGCGGAGAATCTCTGGAAAGACAACTTTTTAAAGCTGCTGACAAGCTCCGCAAGACTATGGATGCGGCCGAATACAAGCATGTTGTGCTCGGTCTGATTTTTCTCAAGTACATCTCTGATTCTTTTTTGGCTCTACACATGAAATAGGTCAGACAGCCCGCACTAAGCCAATCTGGCATTTTAATAAAAAACCATCGATTTAAATCGATGGTTTTTGTGTGGAGTTGACTACGATTAGTGACAATCCTGGTTGAGGATGTTGTGCAATAGAGCCATGCGGATATACTGACCGTTTTCTGCCTGACGAAAATAAGCCGCGCGCGGGTCGCTATCTACACCAGTTGTGATTTCATTCACTCGGGGCAGCGGATGCATGATGATTGATTTTTCTTTCATCATGGCAAGAAGTTCGGCATTGATAATATATCGACCGAATACTTCTTCATATTCAGAAATCCGATCACCAAAGCGCTCTTTTTGAATGCGTGTGACATATAATACATCAGCGCAGCGAGCGGCCAGTTCCAGATTATCGAGCTCTTCCCATGGAATGTTGTGACGATCCAGATATTCTTTGATATCCGGTCGCATTCGCACTACTTCATGTGCCACGAAGAGGAGTTTGGTTGGGCGAAATTTGCCCAATAAATAGGCAAGTGAACGCACGGTGCGACCGTAAGCGAGATCACCGACAAACGCAATGATGCGATCATCAATGCCTCCTAATTCATCTTCGATGGTGAATACGTCAAGTAGAGCTTGGGTTGGATGTTGTCCAGCTCCGTCACCAGCGTTGATAACTGGTACGCGACTTACGGCTGCCGCGCGTGCGGCGGCACCCTGCTCCTTATGTCGCAGAACAATGACGTCTGCGTAAGAAGAGGCCATACGGATAGTATCCTCGAGTGTTTCTCCCTTTGAAACGGAAGAAAATTGCTCGGCATTTTCTGTCGAGAGTACTCGACCACCCAAACGAATCATAGCCGCTTCGTGTGAGAAGCGGGTACGCGTTGATGGCTCATAGAAAAGTGATGCCATCAAGTAGCCTTCGAGGCAATGAGCGTGTTGTCTTGATTTGGGATAGCGGTGTTTGATGCTATCTCTCATCACCCTGGTTAAGGAAAATAATTCTTCCAGCCCAGGCCGATCCCACTGTTGAGCTTCAATGACATGACGAATTTTTCTCATCATCACTCCTGTTAGTCAATCAATTTAAAGAACCTCAGCAAGAATATATTTGTCAGCGTCGTTGGTCAAGGTAATTTATCAACCACTGCCGAGCGTATTATAAATATGTCGAATTAGTTATAATTAAAATCGTTAATCACCATCAAATATGCCAAATGAATTAATGAAAATTTCGATTGAAGTTTCCGCGCGACATGTGCATTTATCGACTGCTGATCTGGCTGCGTTGTTTGGAGCAAATTATGAACTGACTAAACTCAAGGATCTATCTCAGCCCGGTCAGTGGGCAGCCGAAGAAAAAATAACGGTTCGCGGTCCACGAGGCGAACTTGAGTGTCGAGTTCTTGGACCATGTCGCCCGGCTAGCCAAGTTGAACTGGCCAAAACCGACTGCCTAAAGCTGGGTATCGAACCAACATTGCGACTTTCGGGTGATCATGAGGACACGCCTGGCTGCACGCTGATTGGTCCCCAAGGTGAAATTGAATTTAAACGTGGTGTAATTGTGGCCAAGCGGCACATTCATTTGTCGGATGCTGAGGCGCTGGAGCGCAATTTAAAAAATGGTGATTCCGTTACGGTGGCAGTGCGAGGTGAACGCGCAATTAGTTTTCATAATGTAATTTTACGAACACATGAATCCTTTCGTTTGAATTTGCATCTCGATACAGACGAAGGCAATGCTGCTTGGCAGGAAGTTGGTGGTGGCCACGGAGAAATAATTCCATAAATCGTGGAATGGTTAGTGTTGATTTAATTTAAAGTATGATTTTGATCATTAATTCGGGTAGCTCTTCACTAAAATTTAGGATTTTTTCTGATGAGCTGAGACAATTAGGCGGCGGTATCATCGAACGATTAAAATTACCGCGGTCTTTTTTAGATTTTCAGATTGGGTCGGAAACCGGTCATCGTACTTTTGCACGCGGTTTGCATGATCATGTTGATGCCCTACAAGAAATTTTTACTATTCTAACTGAAACTGGTCTCAATTTGTCAGAAATACAAGCAGTCGGTCACCGGGTGGTACATGGCGGAGAGAAATTTATTCGTCCAACGCTAGTTACCAAACAGACACTCATGCAATTACATCATTACGATCAGTTAGCACCGCTTCATAATCCGGAAAATCTGGCCGGTATCGCGGCTGCGTTGGAACTTTTACCTCAGGCCAAACAAGTAGCGGTTTTTGATACGGCATTTCACGCGACCTTACCGGATTACGCCTACAGGTATGCTTTACCGCGTCGTTTGTATGAAAAATTTGGTGTTCGCAAGTATGGCTTTCACGGTATCTCACATCGTTTCGTTAGTGAGGAGGCAGCCAAAAAATTGAAAAAGCCGCTCAGCAAAATCAACCTCATCACTTGTCATCTGGGCAGCGGATCGTCTATCTGTGCTGTTCAGGCCGGACAATCAATAGACACCAGCATGGGATTGACTCCTCTTCAGGGTCTAATTATGTCTACTCGTTGTGGTGACATTGATCCGGCCATTCCACTTTTCATGGTGGATCAACTCGGTCGATCCATCGACGAAGTGTATGGCCTGCTTAATAATGAATCAGGTTTGATTGGTTTGACTGGTCACGCTGATTTACGCGATTTATTGGTGATTCTCGGCGAAAAGATACCCGGTTTTACGCCTAGAAAGCGGCCAAATAAAGAAGAATATGAACGCGCGCGATTGGCCGTGGATAAGCTTTGTTATGATGTGGTGCGTTATATCGGTGCTTACACTGCCCTTTTGGGGCGGGTTGACGCTATTGTATTTACGGCTGGAATCGGTGAGCGCAGTGCGGTGATTAGACGGCGAATCATGTCTCGGCTTAAATTGAATCCCAAGCCTCGAGTATTGGTTGTTCCAACCAATGAGGAGTTGGAAATTGCCCGTGAAATTAAGAGTTTGCTAGGTTGAGGAAAAAATTTGGTTTTAACGAGGTATGATCGCAGCAATTTTTTGTGGTTGAAGAATCGCTGTTTGGGTTGCTTTCGCGACTCATTTGGAGACTTGAAACTCACGAGCACATCTACTATACTCTTAACGATAAGTTCCTCGCGGCGGACGCGAGGTGGTTTATTTTTAAGAGAGACCTTTGCAAAAGTCCATTTCTGCTGTAATTTCAGGATTTCGGCTGCAAAATTGCATATGCTCCTCTGTTTATACTCCGTATAAACATCGTCGTATCTGCGATTTTTCGCTCAAAATTCTGAAATTTTGCGACGAAAGCGACTTTTGCAGAGGTCTCTAGACATAAAAGCAATGCTTCGGCGTTTTTTTAATAAAACCAGCAGTTCGGTGACCTGGGCGGCCGCATTACTCGGTATCGCTTCCTTGGCCAGTCGATTTCTCGGCATGTTTCGAGATCGGCTGCTTTCTGGTGCGTTCGGTGCCGGAACCGAACTCGATGCTTATTATGTCGCTTTCCGTGCGCCGGATTTAATGTTTGCCTTGTTTGTTGGTGGAGCGATTAGCGCCGGATTTATACCGGTATTCACCCGCTATGTAGCTGGAGAGCGCGCCGGTCAGATGGGTGAGACAGCAAGTATTTTTGCTTCACGGGTTATTTCGGTGTTGGGTGCCTGTTTGGCGCTTTTTTCGTTGGTTGGAATCGCTACGGCCAATTGGTTTGTACCGCTCTACACGTCTGGTTTTTCTCTAGAAAATCAACAGGTGGCTATCGCACTTACCCGTATCATGTTCCTGGCGATTTTTTTCCTCGGTTTATCGGCCGTGTTGTCCGGCATTCTTCAGACCTACAAGCGATTTGTGGTGTATTCTTTGTCACCGATCGTTTATAACCTAGGCATCATTCTGGGGGTGTTATTATTGGCTCCAACTTGGGGTATTTATGGTGTGGCCGTTGGTGTGGTGTTTGGTGCCTTTTTGCATATGAGTATTCAGTTGATTTCAGTTTGGCGCTTGGGTTTTTGTTTTTCCTGGTTATTTAATTTGCGTGAACCGGGTTTACGCGAAATTGGTCGAATGATGATACCGCGCACCGCCAGTTTGGCATTAGAGCACGTTAATCTGATTATTTTGACTGGTATCGCCTCCACTCTTGGAGTCGGTAGCATCGCGGTTTTTAATTTGGCGCTGAACTTACAGAGTTTGCCAGTGGGGGTGATTGGCGCCTCGTTCGCTGTAGCTTCGTTTCCATTCATTACAGAATTAGTGGAACGGGGCGATTACCATGGCGTTAAACGTGAATTTTCACGCATTGTTCGGACTGTAATGTTTTTGATTATTCCAGCGACCGTTGCTTTTTTATTACTCCGTGCCCAGATTGTTCGGGTGGTGTTGGGTACTGGCAATTTTGATTGGTCAAACACGATTGATACAGCCGACGCGCTGGCTCTTTTTTCGATCAGCATGTTTGCTCAGGCTCTTCTGCCATTTATCGTTAAAACATTTTTTGCTTTTCATAATGTTAAATGGCCGTTGCTGGTTGTTACGTTTAGCGTGATCTTTGAGCGGTTATTGGCCTGGCGATTGGTTGCAGCTGGTTTAGAGACTTCCGGTTTGGTTCTGGCATTTTCGGTTAGTGCCGCCCTACGCATCGTCTTACTATGGGTATTGTTGCGATTGATGATCGGTGCGCTGGATGAAATAAAGATTATCCGATCTTTAATGATTATCATGGTTGCCGCGGTGGCCATGGGGTTGGCGATGCAGGGGATTAAGATTTTAGTCGGTGACTTGGTGGATATGCGCACTTTTTTTGGTGTATTTTTGCAGGGTTGTACAGCTGGCACAGCTGGTCTTGCCGTATACTTCGCCGTGACGTATTTTCTTGGTAGTGAAGAGGCACGACAACTGGCTGGAAGTTTAACCACCCGGTTAGCACCAGTTTCTGTTCACGATGAATATGAACAACATTAGAAATTTTTGTATCATCGCTCATATTGATCACGGCAAGTCCACGCTAGCGGATCGTTTTTTGGAATTTACGGGTACGGTCAGCCATCGTGAGATGAAAGAACAAATGTTGGATTCCATGGATTTAGAACGAGAGCGCGGCATTACGATTAAATTACAGCCGGCACGCATGAATTTTCAGGCCGATGGTGGACAAGAATATATTTTGAATCTGATTGATACACCCGGTCATGTTGATTTTAATTATGAAGTTTCGCGTTCTTTGGCCGCGGTTGAAGGTGCACTACTGTTAGTGGATGCCACACAGGGTGTGCAGGCGCAGACTATCGGTAATTTGTATCTGGCTATAGAGCAGAATCTGACCATTATTCCGGTAGTGAATAAAGTAGACCTGCCTAATGCTCGACCAGAAGAAGTGGCGCTCGAGATTGCTGATTTGCTGGGTTGTCGGCCGGATGAAGTATTGTTTACTTCCGGTAAGACAGGTGCTGGAGTCAAAGAAGTATTGTCAGCTGTAGTGCAACGAGTTCCGGCGCCGGCCGGCAATCCGGCTGCACCACTACGAGCCATGGTGTTTGATTCTATTTTTGATACTTATCGTGGTGTAGTGGCTTACATTCGAGTGATCGATGGAACTATTTCTCGAGGCTGCGATTTCACCATGACTGCCACTGATGCTGAAGGAGAGATGTTGGAGGTTGGTTATTTTCGACCTAAGATGGTTCGAGCTGATAAATTATTCGCCGGAGAAATTGGTTATATGGTGACTGGATTTAAAGAGATTGATCATTGTCGGGTTGGTGATACGGTAACGGTTAATGATTTTCGTGAATTGGGAGTAAAGCCCTTGCCGGGTTATCGAGAAAGCCACCCCATGGTATTTGCGGGTATTTTTCCTCGAGAGGGTGATGAATTCGAGCGTCTGCGCGATGCTATGGAAAAACTTAAATTGAATGACGCGGCATTGACATTCGAACCGGAACATTCGTCCGCTTTAGGTTTTGGTTTTCGTTGCGGCTTTCTCGGCATGTTACATCTTGAAATAGCCCAGGAGCGATTACGTCGTGAACACAATATAGATATTGTAGTCACACTACCGTCAGTTGCTTACGAGGTGTTGCGTACTAACGGTGAAAAGCATATCGCCAAGAGTCCGGTTGACTTACCTGATCCAAGTCGTATCGCTTCGATTAACGAACCATGGGTGAAGGCGGATATCGTATCACCCAAAGAACATGTCGGAGCTATTATGGCGCTGGCTCAGGAAAAACGCGGTATCTATCTTAATACGGAATATTTGGCCGCCGGTCAAAGTGAATCTGGTCGAATTATCGCTCATTATAATTTGCCGCTCGCGTCGATCTTGGTAGATTTCTACGATAAATTAAAAGGCGCCACATCGGGTTACGCTTCATTGAATTATGAAGTTGTTGGTTATAAGCCGGCCGATGTGATTCGTATGGATATTTTGGTTAATGAGGAGCCGGTCGAGGCATTGTCATTGATTGTTTATAAAGATGCGGCCACGCGAGAATGTCGGCGGATTGTCGATAAATTAAAAGAAACTTTGCCGCGACAGCAGTTCGAGATAAAAATTCAGGCGGCCGTAGGGAGTAAAATCGTCGCCAGTTCACGCATTGCTCCGTACCGCAAAGATGTTACCGCTAAATTATATGGTGGTGATGTGAGCCGTAAGCAAAAGTTGCTTGAAAAGCAGAAAAAGGGCAAAAAGAAGCTGGGCAAGGGTGGACATGTAGATATTCCATCAGAAGCATATTTTGCTGTCTTGAAAAGATAATAGTTAGTGCGTGAGCCGTCCTGGTTCGACTCACCAAGATCGAAAACTTATGCGAATTTTTAATCGAAAAATCAGAAAGCGCAAAATAAAGAAATTCGGCTGGCTGGTTATTTATGGTTTAGCGGTGATATCAATGGTGGCTTTTACGTTGGCACCTCTGGCGAAATAATCGTCACAACTTATACAGGCATCAGATGGAAGAATATTTTTTTGGTTGACGGTGATTTATAGGTTGATCTAAATTTTAATTTAATACGGTTATGGATAAACGTTGGCAATTGGCTGAACCGATCAATGATGCTTGGCGTGATAAATTTCCAGAACTGCATCCGATTACCGTTCAACTGCTTAAGAATCGTGGTATCGAAACTCAACAGCAGGTGGACGAATTTTTATTGCCAGATTATGGAGAAAATCTTCATGATCCATTTTTGTTTCGTGAAATGGAATTAGTTTGTCGGCGTATTTGGTCGGCGATTGAAGACGGTGAGCGCCTGACGGTGTTTGGTGATTACGATGCTGATGGGGTTTGCGGCACAGCTATTCTGCTAACCACATTTCGACAAGTGGCAGATTTATGCGGCAGTGATCCAGAGTTGATCAATAGTTACATTCCACATCGTGAGTATGAGGGCTATGGTTTGAACAATGAGGCAGTTCGAAGCATTGCTGACTCCGGAAGTCGATTGATTATCACCGTGGATTGCGGAATTAGCAATGCGACAGAAGTTGATTTGGTTCATCAGCTTGGTTTGGATATCATCGTAACCGATCATCATCAAGTGCCGGAACATGTACCGAATTGTTTAATCATTCATCCATTGGTGCCGGGTGAAAATTATCCGCATGACTGTCTAGCTGGAGCTGGTGTAGCTTTCAAGTTGGCCGCTGCATTTTTAGACTACGCACGACAACAAGGCTTGGAAATTCCGGTCGGCCAGGAAAAATGGTTGCTTGATTTGGTGGCCATTGCTACGGTAACCGACTTTATGAAATTAGTCGGTGAGAATCGAACGCTCGAAAAGTGGGGGTTGGTGGTTTTGAATAAAACCCGACGACCAGGCTTGCGTAAATTAATCGAAGCTGCTGGTTTGGAATTGGGCAAACTAGACACAGTTTCTGTCGGTTATTATCTTGGTCCACGAATTAATGCTGCTTCACGCATGGAGCATGCTGATTTGGCGCTCGAGACACTGCTTATTAAAGATGAAACTCAGGCCATGGATTTAGCGCGAAAACTCAATTTATGTAATGCCGAACGACAGCGGGTTACCGAAGAGATTTATCGCCAGGCAGCAAAGATGTTTGTTCCAGACAAGAAAGTGCAGGTAATCGTTGGTACTGGTTGGTCGGCTGGTGTGGTTGGCATTGTGGCTGGTAAGTTAGTAACGGACTGGGGTGTACCAGTATTTGTTCTTAGTGAGCAGGAAGATGGGCGGATCGTTGGTTCGGGTCGTGGCATCAGAGAGTTTGATTTGGTTGATTTATTGCGTACCTCAGCGAACTTTTTAGCTCGTTATGGTGGTCATCCCGAAGCTTGCGGACTGACTATTGAGAAACAGGAAAATCTTGATGGTTTTATAGCTCAAGCCTGGCAATATGCCGAGGAAAAATTGGCTGATCGTGATTTACGACCAATGTTACAATTAGACGCAGAATTACTAACTGATCAGATTACCTGGGATTTAATCAATGAACTGGAACGATTTGAACCATTTGGTGTCGGCAATCCCAAGCCGTTGTTTTTATTAAAAAATGCGCAATTAATATCATTTCAGCCTGTTGGTAAAGACGGCAAGCACGTGCGAGTATCTACGCGCGGCGTCGGTCCACGCGAACTAAAATTAATTGGTTTTGGCTTCGCTGAGCGGGTAGCCGCCTTTATTCCAGGAGATGAGATTGATGTAGTGGTTGAGTTGGGGGTGAATGAATGGAACGGAACCAAGAATATTCAAGTAAGAATGGTTGATCTACGGCGTAGTCTGGAGAAAAAAGACAAGCTTGAATCCAAGGTGGTGCAAGCGGCGGCCAATGATTAATATTTAAATGTATGAAAAAGTTAATTATCCATACAGATGGTGGTGCACGCGGTAATCCTGGACCAGCGGGTATCGGTGTTCTAATCGAAGACGAAGCTGGTAACACTGTACTTGAACACTCGCGTTACATTGGCGAGACCACTAATAACCAGGCCGAATATAGTGCTGTTATCGATGCTTTGCAACACGCCAAAGGATTAGAGGCGACCGAGGTAGCGGTTTTTCTTGATTCAGAATTAGTTGTTCGCCAGTTGAACGGCGAATATAAAGTAAAAGACCCTGGTTTGGCCCAGCAATTTCTTAAAGTTCATAATCTGCGCTGTGCTTTTCGCCAAGTTACTTTTACGCATATTCGGCGTGAATTGAACAAACGAGCTGATCGACTAGCCAACGAGGCCATGGATCGGTTGGAGTGAGCCGCACAGTTATTACATGCCATACCCGGACAGAATATCAGGCAGTTTGATTAAAACTGTCTGTTTTTAAATCGATGAATTGAATCGTTTTTGTGTGTATAAAGCCACGGCTGAATGAGTCTTCTATGTTATAATCAACTCGCATATGGAGATTAATCTGCGCCAGGTAAACATCAGATTATTTATCGCCGTGGCTGTTGTTGCGGCGGCTTTTGTGTTGTTAATTCCTCGAACAGCTCAGGCCGGTTTAGCTGAAAATGTGAGCGGCTGGGCTTGGTCCGGGTCAGTTGGTTGGATCTCACTTAACTGCACTAATAATGATACCTGCGACAGCGTTGATTATGGTGTAACCCTGGTAGACATTGAGGAATTGGAAGGCTGGGCTGATTTATTTGGTTGGGCTTGGTCAGAAACAGTTGGTTGGATTTGTTTTGGTCAGACTTGTGGCGGTGTTACCCCGGAAGGTGGTCCAGCCTACGCACAATATCGGGATTTTTATGAAGATCGTTCAGATGAAATTTATGGTTGGGCCAGGATTGAATCTTTGGGTGATGATGGTTGGATCTCACTTAATTGCGACAATTTGAATGAATGCGCGGCTTCAAATTATCACTTAGTCATTGATCCGCTGTCCGGAAATTTTACTCAGGGTTTGTTCAGTGATCACTGGGCGTGGGGTGGCAATGATGAAGTTGAAGGTGCAGGCTGGGTTGATTTTTCTTGGACCCAAACTTTATGGACCGCCTCACGGCTCGGTACAATTTTGCGTCCCGAGGGAATCTATGAGCCGGAAAATGTTGCCCTGCGAGGCACTCATTTGTCGTTAGTGCAAATAGGTTTTGTCGGTTTATCAGCCGCTCAGGATTTTTTACTGGAATGTGATTTGACTCTGGCTGATGGATCGCGACGACAATTGCGTAAAGTATTACCCGAGACCATTCGAGATGGTGTCGAATCACTCGAATATGCGGTGACTAATCTGGACGCGATAACGGAAAATACACTTTGGACCATTGATGCCTGTCGGATTGGTGGTTATTTATCACTGATCAACTGTGTATCAGATGCACAATGTGCAGTTGATCAATTCTGTGATGAGATCGGCGGTTTTTGTCGGACTCGGGTACGCGAGAAAGTGCGCAAGTGGCCAATTTTTACCCACTCAAATACCTGGTTGGGACTGGGTTTGAATGAAGATCAATACAACGCCCTGCGTTGTCAGGCTGGTTTTGCCGGCAATTATTTTAATAACTCAGCTAATTGTGATTTTCCCGGCGACGCGTCATTTTCATTATTGATGAGACGCGGTGTGCCGCTTGAAGGTAATTGTCACGACGGTCTCGACAATGATGGCAATGGAGAAATTGATTGCGCTGATCGTTATTGCCGCGGAATTTCTTATCGTTGTCAGACTTTGCCCCGAACCTTTTGTCTTTGGGGCGCGGTCGGAGATGGTTTGATTGATTGCTCTGATCCAGCCTATGAGATTGGTCAGCTATGTTGCGGTCAACAACCACCCTCACCAGTTACGCCGGACATTCAGCAGATTGTCGACGGTTTAGAGTGTTCGTATGGCGATCCCAATGATGGATATTTTGATTGTGATTGCACCTCAGAAGAACGTTTTAATGAAAGTCCGGATGATGATTGTTTTGCGCCTGGTTATAGTGCCGGGGATTTGTGCTGTACGGCTGATAGTGACGTAGTAATTGAATAGTGAATGATTAGAGAAAGATTAAAGTCGAAAATAAGCTTGATTTTCGGAGTGGTGACCGCCGCGACTTTGTCGTTGTTTTTTGTGCTGGTGTTTTTTCCAATGGTGACCAGGGCAATCGTGGCGCCGGTACCCTGCGCTGGAAATATTTGCACTGGCGAGATTATTGTTGGCGGACAGACCGTTCAATATGCTTACACCCAGCATATTCAACCAAATGGTTTACTCAAGGTTCGATTTAATGCCGGTATTTACAACACAGGGACGCTAATTTCACACATGATTCATAATCTTCCAGCATTCACTGCTTGGAATAAATATACCCACCCGACCAGCGGCGCAATTTTTTTACCGGATGAAGATATCAATCCAGTTCGTACCGCCTATGAACGACTCAAGAGTGATGGTTGTGATTCTTGTATTGTGGATCAGGTACTAACCGTCAGTTATGCGGGGTTGGCGCCAGGCTCGTATACTTTCAGCTTGTCGGTTTTTCATAATGGTGCGAGCGGCACGAGAAATAATTTAGTATTTTATGTTGATGCGGCCGCGCCAACCGGCGGCAACGAGTCAGAAGTCTGGGGTGCTATACCCGGATTAGACGCGCCCTGTGCGGACAGTTTCGATAACGATTTGAACTATTATTCCGATTGCAGTGATATAGCTTGTGTTGGTTCGGTTGGACGAGTGGCTGACGGCGCAATTTGTCAGTCACCAGAAGTTATTTGTTCTGATGATTTCGATAACGACGGTGATGGGTTGGTTGATTGTCTTGATAATAATTGCAATGGACAAGTCGGTCGAATTTTTGATGGGGCGTTGTGTCAATATGAAAATGAACGCGGAGCCGTATCTTGTAGTGATAATTTTGATAACGATGGTGATGGTTTGATTGATTGTCTGGACAATTTGGAAACTATCCCCGGACAATCTTGTTGGAAACAACCGGGTAGTGGTTGTCCATTGATTGAAAACTGTGCCACTGGCTGGGACGACGACGAGGACATGAGTTACCTCGATAACTGGGACGATCAACCTTTAACTGGTATCAATTGTCAGGATTATGATTGCTTTGAAAACGCGGTTTGTCCCAGCGTTGAGCATCGAACTGCAGCAGGCGATGATGCTGATCTGCAGTGTTTTAACGGTTTAGACGACGATCTTGACGGATTAACTGATTGCGGCGATCCGGATTGTTTGGGCATGGATGATGGTGCTGGTAGTCCAAACATGTGCTTTGAATCGGAATTTAATTTGGTAGAAAGATATCAGCTTTGTAATAACTATTTTAATGATGACGGTGATGCGTCATATGATTGTGCGGATGTTGATTGTCGCCGAAGATTCGGGAACTGCGGACCGTGTCCGGAGCGTGAAGATTTAACTTATGCTTCTTGTGCAGATGGCACGGACGATGATTCTGATGGAGCGATTGATTGTGCGGACGCCGATTGCATTAATCCAGGTCCAGGTCCAATGAGTAGTCTGGGTTATTTAGCTAATGCCGCCCGTTGTTCGGCGGCGGAAAACAGCCATGATCTTTGTTCAGATAGTTGGGATAACGATGCGGATGGTCAAGTTGATTGCGCTGATGTTGGTTGTCTTGGTTTTCGTGGTGGCTGGGTGGATACAAATTTTGATGGATTACCAGACCCTGTTTGGTGCGAAGCAGTGGAAACCAGTTGCGGCGATCGTTTTGATAATGATCTTGATGGTTTCATTGATTGTATGGATTCAGATTGCTGGGGTTTAGGTGGTTGTTCTCCGTCAAACATCAGCGCGGCCTGTCAAATTGTTCCGCGTCTTGGTTCATTCACAGCTTTTTCATCGGTTGATCCAACGATTACTGGTGCGGCTACCGTGGCCACTCATGTCAATTCAGTTGATACGATCAGATTAATTGGTAGTGGTTTATACACCTCAATTACTATCGTTATTGGTGATAATACCGACGACAATGCTGTGTATCCTTACGCTGATCCGGCTTGTGTTTTGTCCGGCCAAGGAGCTGATCAGCTAGCATTTACTCAAGTGCCGGAACGTGTTATCCATCTTTATAATTTGTCCGGTGAAATAATTGACGGTTTCAACTTAACCCTCACCTGTCCAACTCCAGCTGAGCCGCAAGGATGGCAAAGTTTTCCGATCAGTATTTCCGTTCTTAAATCACCTGGCGATCAGACAGAAACCGGCGATCGGATTTTCAATTACGTTCTTTATGAAGATACTCAGCCAACTATAAATATAATTGAGGCTGAAGGTGAGGGTCCGGTCGGTTCATTGACGGTGGAGCGTGGCGCGGTTCGTCGTTTTCGGGTTAGTGCCCTGGATCCGGATTTAGGTATTGGTAGTAGCGGAATTTGTTCATGCACAGTCGAAGTTGACGGGATTGAGTATGCTACAGCTGATGGCAATTGTGTTACCGGAGTTGTGTCCGGCGCGTTATTCGATGACGGTGTTATTAATGTTCGGGCACGAGCCGAAGACGGTGTTAATAATATTGGCAACTACACTCCGCTCATACCGATTAACGTGAATGTCACGCCGCACATGATCGATCCAAATTTAACTGCTGTACCGGCTGGTTTGCCGGCCGGGTGGCAGGGCAGCCCGTTCTTTAAAGACGGTCAAATGGATTTGGATTTAGAGGTTCGTTTTGAGACTGCCAACAGCGATGCCTTTTTATTACCATCTTGTGCGGTTTGGATCAGAGATAGATTTGGAAATGTAATTGGTGGTCCACCTGGTCCGACCGCTAACATTTTTGGTGACAATTCTATTCTGCATTACATTCACTGTGTTGATACGATTACTTTGCCCGTTGGAATACCTGACGGTGAGTATTTTGTCACGGTTTCGGTTACTGATGAGGATGGAGATACTGCTTTCTCCAATCGGCAAGTGATTTATGTTTGTAATAATAAACCTCGTCCTGGTGACCCGGAATCAGTTTGTTCCTGGGCTGATTTTGACGGTGATGGCGCCAGCGAAGGATTGTACAGCAATCTTTACGCGGCGGATTTCAAGGCCTGTGACAATTGCGTTAATTTGCATAATCCGGATCAGATCGATCGTAACGCCAATGGTGTTGGGGAAGCCTGCGAACCAGATCGAGATCGAGGCCGGTGTGAATTGGATCGAGAAGTAGTTTGTGAGGTGGGCTTAAATCCACTCGAGTGCAATCCACCCGATGCTCCGGATTTACTCTGCTGTCCGGTTGATCCGT
This sequence comes from Patescibacteria group bacterium, assembly GCA_018813785.1. Lineage (GTDB taxonomy): Bacteria > Patescibacteriota > Patescibacteriia > SG8-24 > SG8-24 > JAHJAU01. The sequence continues at coordinate 19,831 of JAHJAU010000009.1, forward strand.
TGATTGGCGAGCCAGAGCAGTGCATCGAAGAGTGGGGTTTGTGTTTGCATGATTTTGATTATTGTTTTGACGATATGGAATGTGGTTGGTGCGAAGACGCCGGATTGCCGACTAATATCGGTTGTCGTGAAGATCAGGATTGCTTGTTGGCAGGTTTATCTGGTCCATGTGCCAGCGGTAATGGTTATTGTGAAGATGATCCACTCGAGTCTTGTCGTCGTGACGATGATTGTGTAGCTAGGGGTTTGCTCGGGCCTTGTCTTAGCGCCAATATCTGCGATCAATTAATTTTCCCCTGGCTAGAGACGATGTATGGAAACATTTTCTCTCAGAAAAAAATTACCGCACCTGTGCCGCCGCCGGAAAATAGATTTAGTGCTACCTACTGTATTACCGCCAAGGGTTCTATTCAGAACTTTACCAGCGAACTGTGTGGACTGGAGAGTAATCCAGATATTAATTATGAGCGCCCGAAACAAAGCAATGCTTATGTGACGATCTTGGGTAAAATTGATTTAACCGGACTATTGGCTGGGCGCTATGGTGATATTGTCACTTCAACTCCAGTCACACTTGATAATAATCTTTCAGCTCTACAACCCTTAGCTGGTCGAGTCATTGTGGTCGAGGCGGCCGGTGCTGATGTGGTGGTTAATTTTCAGCAAATAAAAAATGCCGGTCTGAATGGTCGAGGGAACGGCACGGTGATTATTGTTGGGGGAGATTTATATTTAAACGGTAATTTGGTTTACGAGGCTACACCGGTTGATCGGCTTCATAATTTGGCTTCTCTGGGCTGGATTGTTTTACCGCAAGCCGATGGAACCAAAGGCAATGTTTTCGTAAACGGTAATGTTAAAAATATTGTTGGATCATTCCTGGTGGGCGGAGAAGAGGGATTTGATAGTGTAGCGCCACCACTAGAGGGCAGTGAGGTTCCGTTATCTTTGTTTGGTTTAGTAGTTGCGCGGAAATTGCATCTTGATCGTACTTTGCGCAATCCCGATACTGGTGCCGAACGTTTTATTTATGATGGACGAGCGGTTGCCAATCCACCTCCAGGCTTTGCTGATATTGGTAAGTCCCTGCCGATGATCACAGACACTCCTTGAACGATAAATTTTTGGCTAAATCAAAGAAATTCATTTTTTTATTCACAGCCAACCTTTTGGCGTAAAAGGTGTATAATAAATAAGATTAAAAGCGGTTCAAAGAGAACCATTTTAGCGTAACAAATTTTTACTATGGGCCTATTCGGGCCAAGGAAGCAAAGTTATCTAGGGATTGATTTTGGTTCAGGAGGCATCAAGCTGGTTGAACTAAAGAGTGAGAAGGGTCGCTCACGTCTTTTTACCTATTCTTTTACTGAGCGATTGCCTGGAGCCGAACCGATTAATATGGTGGATGATGTTGAGACTACGGTAGATCTGCTTCGAAAGATGACTAAAAAGGCTCGGGTAACGACTACTAAAGCAGTTGGTGGTTTGCCTGTGGCTTCGGTTTTTAGCGCGGTAGTTACTGTGCCCAGATCAAAAAAGGAAGAGGAGATTCGTGATGCCGCTCGTTGGCAAGCTAAAAAATTGATCCCGGTACCGCTCGAGGAGATGACCTTAGATTTGAAAATCATTAATGGAGTAGATAAGGGTCAGAAAAAACACGAGACTAAGAAGACTGGCTTATCAGAAATGAAAACCACTGAAGAAAAAACCGTGCAGGTTTTAATCACTGGAGCAGCGAATGCCATGATTCAGAAGTACATGACTATTTTTCGGAAGGCTGGTTTGGAGCTGGCTAGTTTAGAAACAGAAACTTTTGCTTTGATCCGTTCGTTAATCGGCAAGGATCGATCCACTAGCATGATCGTGGATATCGGTAGCGTCCGTACCAACATCATTATCGTTGAGGACGGTATTCCGTATGTGACGCGTAGTGTTGATATGGGTGGAACAGCTTTGACGAAGGCTATGAGTCGAGCTTTAAATATTGAACTGCCCGAAGCCGAGGAGATGAAGTGTGATATTAAAGGTGTGCAGACATTGTATCCAGGTGAAGGCATACCAAAAATATTTGAGTCAGCCATGGCACCAATGGTAACTGAACTGCAATACTCAATAAATTTATTCTCTGGTCAATCAGGGGATATCGGCCAAGAGAAATCCGTCGAGAAAATTATTCTCACTGGCGGTACATCATCTCTTCCTGCACTGTCGGATTATTTTTCTGAGCAACTCAACACAAAGACGTATGTCGGTGATCCCTGGGCTAGAGTTGCTTATCCAGACGGCTTACGCCCCATTTTAGACGAAATCGGTCCGCGTTTTGCTGTGGCTGTGGGTTTGGCCATGCAGAGTGCTGAATAGTTTACCGACGCCATCGTTTCGGTTGGCAGTTATATGAACTTATTATCCGAACTGGACAATCAACGAATATCGGATGGTTCTCCGGGTGATGTCGCCAAGCCAGGAGCGGCTTCGAGTCGGGATAATAACGCTCCACCACCACCGATAAAACCAGTCAGTCCGGAGACAGAAGAGAGGGGAAGTTCCGTTGGAGGACTCAGAGTTTCTTTGATGCCAGCTGGAGAGGAGGAGGAAGGCGGTAGTGTCAGGCGCTGGATAATTATTCTATTGGCGTTGATTTTTTTTGAAACCCTCGCTGCCGGTGCGGGTTATTTATTTATGGTTAATCGGGAAACTGAACTGAAAGAAAAGCGAGCTGGTTTGGAACAGCGCGCTAACCAGCTAGCAGACAAAATTAAATTAGCTGAGGGTGAGGCTAAAGAAGTTGCTCAATTTAATACTCAAGCGGATATTGCCGGTAAATTACTTGATAATCATTTGTACTGGACTGAGGTTTTTAAACATTTGAGTGATCAGACTAAAAAAAGCGTGCGTTATATTAATTTCGCGGGTGACTTTTCTTCGCGAATGATATCAATGGATGCAGTTGGGCGGAACTATCGAGATGTAGCTGAACAAATTATGGCTTTTCGAGAAGATCCAACTATTATGAACGTTGATACGACGTCAGCTTCGGCTCGGGTTAATGAGCGGGGAGAAATTGAAGGTGTAAGTTTTAGCCTTGTATTGACCATCAAACCTGAAGTTTGGTTAGCAACGTCAGAAAATGAGAATGGTGGGGAATAGCCATATGAATAAACCAACCAAACAACAGCCACAAGCACCGATCATAAGATTTATGCCATTGATTTGTGTGGTAGCAGTGTTGGTTTACGCTGCCTTGGTTTATCTGCTGTTGTTTATGCCTAAACTCGGTAAATTTATAGATGGTGGTGAATATGATATTCGGCCTCTCGAAGCTCGAATAGTTGATGATGGTCAGTATTTACAGGAATTAGAATTGGCTCTTACGGATTATAAATCCATCAACAGCGAGCATAAGCGCAAATTGAATTTATTTTTACCAACCAATGAAGACATGCCTGGTCTGCTAGTGCAATTGGATGAAATCGCGCGGCGCAATGGCCTGGTATTATCGTCGATTGATACCTTGGTTAATGAAAAAGAAGTCGGTCCGGGCGGAGCTAAAAAAATGCGAGTGAGCGCCAATATCGGCGGTGGTTCTTATGAGCAGTTTGTTTTAGTTTTAAACGATATCGAAAGATTGGTTCGGCTAGCTGATGTGCAATCCATCTCTTTTTCTTCCGGTGAAGGTACTTACAGTCTAGTTTTAACAGCTTATTTTATGGATCCTAACACCGGATTGCAGAGGGTTGTTGAAGAACTTCCACCACAACCAATGTCTTTATAGCCGACCAACAATAAAACTATGAGTCGAGAGCAGAAACAAGTCACCATTTTATCTATATTGGTTCTCGGTATTATTTTCGGGCTGATTTATTTTAATTTTGATCGTCTTAAACCACGAATTTTTAGCGGGGCGGTGTGGCCACAAGGAATAAAATTACCAGTTGAAACCACCAAAACAAAGTTGCTTTTTGAGCGATCGGAGTACAAAAAATTAACGGAGTTTGGTTCTGTGCCAGTCAGACCACTGGGGGTGGGATCAGCTAACCCATTTGTTACTGAAGCTGTTGTCGTTATGGGTGAGTAAAAATTTATGCCAAACAATCAAGAGACAAAATTACTGGACATACTTTTAGAGACTGGGAAGCTGGATGAAACGCAGTATAGTTTTTTAGTTGAAGAGCAAAAAAGGACCAGTAAATCTTTTGAAGAATTGTTACTTGAGCGAAAATTAGTCGATGAAGACTTTTTAACCAAGGTCAAAGGGACGATTTTGGGTGTTCCATATGTTGATTTGATGGGTAAAGAGATTAAAATTGAGGTTTTGAATCTATTACCACGTGAGGTGGCAGAAACAAACCAGGCAATTGCTTTTGATCGAACTGGTGATGACGTTAGCATCGGCATGGTTAATCCGCGTGACATGCGAGCAGCTCAAGCTATAGATTTTTTGTCTCGCACCAGAAAATTTAAACCACATTACTATGTCATTTCTTCGTCTTCCTATGTCAGTGCTCTAAAAAAATATAAAGAATTGGGCAAAGAGGTGGCTCAGGCATTGGAGGTGGCTAAAGAAAAATACGAAGTTCCCGCAGAAGAAACTGAACAAAAAATGGATGGGCGATTGGAGGATGTGATAAAAGGTGCACCGGTATCACGCATCGTATCTGTAATCATTCGACATGCCGTAGAAGCTGGGGCTTCAGACATTCATGTCGAGCCGTATGGTGATGAGTCTCGAGTTAGATATCGAGTTGATGGTGTGCTACGAACCTCCCTCTCATTGCCAAAATATATTCTTCCATCTATTGTGTCGCGAATTAAAGTTTTGGCTAATTTGAAGCTGGACGAAACGCGGATTCCACAGGATGGGCGTATCCGTGACACAGTTGGCGATAAAATTATTGATTTTCGTGTTTCAACCTTACCACTTACGGGTAATGAGAAGGTGGTCATGCGTATTCTCGACACCACAAAAGGCGTGCCGAAATTACATCAGTTAGGCTTCAGGCCGCGTTACGTGCGTTTGATTGAGGAGCAGCTACGGCAACCTCATGGCATGTTTCTTATAACTGGTCCGACCGGTGCTGGTAAATCGACTACACTTTTTACTATTTTAGACATGAGGAATGAGGAGGGAGTTAATATCTGCACACTAGAAGATCCAGTTGAGTATCAAATTAGGGGAGTAAATCAATCTCAGATTAGGCCCGAAGTAGGGTTTACTTTTGCTACCGGATTACGTGCATTATTACGTCAGGATCCAAATGTCATCATGGTTGGTGAAATTCGTGACAGTGAAACTGCTGAGTTGGCAATTCATGCCGCTCTGACTGGTCATTTAATATTTTCTACCCTGCACACTAATAACGCCTTAGGTGTTATACCGCGGTTGGTGGATATGCAAATGGAACCTTTTTTATTGAGCGCCACCATGAATATCGCTGTCGCCCAGCGTCTTTGTCGAAAAATTTGTGAACGCTGCAAAGCAGCTACCGAGATACCGCCTGAAGTAGAACAGCAAGTAAGATCAGAAATTCAAGCGATACCCGATGAATATTTTGAAGAAGTTGGATTGTTTAAAGAAGCACCCCTTACCCTTTATAAGGGGAGAGGTTGTTTGCGTTGTCAGGACACGGGTTATGCAGGACGAGTAGCAGTCGCGGAGATATTAGTATTTGATGATCAGTTACGTTATTTGGTGACCAAAGGTTTTCCTGTTGAAGCAGTCCGCAAAGTTCTTCAGGAGAAACACATGATTGACATCAGACAAGATGCAATACTAAAAGCACTGGAAGGCCTAACTACAATTGAAGAAGTAATGCGAGTGACTGCGGATTGAGTGATTTTTGAGAAGTTCCGCGGGTCAAACCAGAGATAAAATTAAGGGGCAGGCGCTCTCACAACACAATGCCAAGATTTGATTATCGGGTTCGAACAACAGAAGGAAAAGCGATGACCGGTGTAATCGACGCACCTAATCAGGAAATCGCCCTAGATACCTTGCGTGATAAGGGTTTTTTTATCATTTCTCTGGATTTAGCCAGAAAAGAGAGTATTTTTGAATTGGAATTGCCATTCTTTAATAAAGTTCCAATCAAGGATATAGTAATTTTCTCGCGGCAATTTTCGGTTTTATTGAGTGCCTCAGTTCCTTTAGTTCGATCAGTTCAAACTGTAGCCAGGCAAACCAGGAACGCTCGATTGCACAGAATTTTACGCGAAGTGGCTGACGAGGTAGAGGCCGGAGCTGCTTTATCTTCATCTCTGGAGCGATATCCGCATGCCTTCTCGCCATTTTTTGTTCACATGGTACGGTCAGGAGAAACAACCGGTCGTCTGGAGGATGTGATGAATTACCTCGCTGATCAGATGGAAAAAGATTACGACCTAAACCAACGTATTAAAGGTGCAATGATCTATCCAACTTTTATCATGTTTGGTTTAGTGGTTGTTGGTTTTATTATGATGACTTTCGTGGTACCAAAACTTACTGAGACTTTATCTGAGTCAGGTGCTGAGTTACCATGGACAACTAAATTATTGATTGCTGTCAGTGGTTTTTTTGCAACTTATTGGATTTTACTATTAATATCGGCCGGTGTTATTTTTGGTTTATTTAAGTGGTGGACCAGTACAGAAACCGGTCGTTTTTTGTGGGATAAATATAAATTGCGAGTACCGATATTTGGACCGTTATTACAACGGATTTACGTTGTACGTTTTACTCAGAGCTTTGGCACTATGATGACCGGTGGTGTCGATATCCCCAGTAGTCTGTCTATCTGCGCTGATGTCGTTGGTAATGCCTACTTTCGCGCTCAGCTATTAGAAACAAAAAAGGAAGTCAGCGATGGAAACGCCCTAATTACAGTCATTGCTCGGGAAAAATCCATGCCTGAAATGGTCTCGCAAATGATCGCGGTTGGTGAGGAGACTGGTCGGTTGGCTGAGGTCTTGGATAGGCTTACCGGTTTCTATTCCCGCGAACTTCAGAACATGGTTTCAAATTTGGTTCACGCTATTGAGCCAATGATTATGTTACTTATGGGGGGCGCAGTAGGTATCATGGTCGCGGCGATCTTGCTACCCATGTATAATTTAGCTTCACAATTTTAATACTTTTAGTTTTCAGTCATGTTATAATTGTTTTATACGTGTGGATATTATTACACGTCGTCTCCAAACGTTCGGAGGAGATATTAAATAATAAGGGGGTGTATTATGAAA